>CAZDZU010000125.1:0-5661 GCA_964509995.1 uncultured Eubacteriales bacterium
GGTCGAGGCCCTGAAGCACCCGCAGAAAGCTTCGCCGGGAAGGACAGCGACCGTCAGGAAGCATGAAGCCGGATTCAAGACGGTAATCTGCCTCACCGGGCAGCACCGGGAGATGGTTGAGCCTTTTCTGGAGATTTTCCGGTTGAAACCGGATTACGACCTCCGGGTGATGGTTCCCAACCAGCATCTCGGCGAGCTCACCGGACGGGTGCTCACGGGGATGAAAAAAATCCTGGAGGCTGAAAAGCCAGACTGGCTGCTGGTCCAGGGCGATACCACCTCGGCCATGGCTGCGGCCATGGCAGCTTTTTACCAGAGGGTAAAAATCGGGCATGTGGAAGCCGGGCTGCGGACTGATGACAAATACAATCCGTTTCCAGAAGAGATAAACCGGCGGCTGATAAGCCACCTGGCGGACATTCATTTTGCGCCGACGGAGCTGGCCCGGAAAAATCTGCTGGCCGAAGGCATCCGGCCGGAGTGCATCTATGTTACTGGGAATACCGTGGTCGATGCCCTGAAGATGATTCTGCAAAGGACGAGCTTAAGCAGTAGGAATAATTTCGCCGGAAGAACCGGGGAATTGATCAGCATCAGGGAAATCGTGGAGACTGAGCCAGAAAAACGGGAGCTGGCGGGCCGGGCAGCAGAAGAATTTAACCTGAAGCAGATTAAAAAGCTGATTCTGGTAACGGCCCACCGGCGGGAGAGCTTCGGCCAGGGTATGGAAGGAATCTGTCAGGCGATTCTGCAGATTGTGGAGCAGGTTAAAGAGGCAGAAGTTATTTTCCCGGTGCATCTCAATCCGGCTGTCAGGAAAACCGTCTTAAGCCGCCTGCGGGGTCGGGAAAGGATTCATCTGCTGGAGCCAGTGGACTATGTGACTTTTGTGCATCTGATGAAGAGGGCCAGTTTGATTTTGACTGACTCCGGCGGCATCCAGGAGGAAGCGCCGTCGCTCGGGGTGCCGGTGGTGGTCATGAGAGAAACCACCGAGAGACCTGAAGCTATAAAAGCCGGCGTGGCCTGGCTGGCCGGCACCAGGCCCGAGAAAATTACCGGGCTGGCCGTGCGTTTGCTGAAGAAGGTGGAGAGTGGGGAATTCAGGCGGAGGCTTAGCCGCCGGAACCCGTTCGGCGACGGGCGGGCGGCCCTTCGCATCCGCCGCCTCCTCTAGAGCAGGGTAGAGCAGGGGACACCGTACACTGTCCCCAAAAACTGAGGGACACCCTACAGTGTCCCGGCTTCTTACCCTTACATCATATGGGGGAAAATCAACCTGCCGACCCTCCAAAAAGGGACACCGTACAGTGTCCCCTTTTTTAGCTCTTTTCATGCTCGTTTACAGGGGAAATTTCGGACATGAACTCGGGGACACTGCACACTGTCCCCTGTTAAAAGAAGAAAAAGCGGGCAGCCACAAAGATCAGGAAAATTCCGTACAGTAGCTTAACACGGGCGGTTGGCATCTGGATATTCATCTTCGCTCCGACAACTGTCCCGAGAAGCAGACCGGCCGCCAGAAGTATTGCCATATGAATGTCCAGAGTCCCGGCCCGGTAATAATAAATCACTCCGGGCAGGCCAACGGGGGGAAGCAGTGCAGCCAGTGACGTGGCGATGGCCCTCTTGGGTGGATATTTCAGGAAAAGCACCAGAAAAGGCACGATGATATTTCCTCCGCCCATTCCAAACATACCGGCCATAACTCCGGCCAGCAGCCCGACCATCACCAGAGCCAGGAAGTGGGGTTCCGGCCCGTTGTTGGAATCGGGTTCCAGTTCGGGCAGAGGACTTTCCCATCTGAATCTTTTTAATCTCTCGAGCGGCTTGATGAAGGTCCAGCTCACATACAGGCAGAAGATAGCGTACAGCTTGCGCATGATCCCGGCCGGAAGGGTGTGCGCGAGCCAGGCCCCGACCACCACCGACATTATTAAACCGGAGGCCAGGAAAGCCGCCGCTCTAAGATCCAGGATGCGAGCCCGATAATAGGCTATAACTCCCAAGATTCCCACGGGCAGCATGATGGCCGCCAGTGAGGTTCCGGTGGCTCTAATCAGCGGGAAGCCAGCCAGAAGCACCAGCGCCGGCACGATGACAATTCCCCCGCCTATCCCGAACAGACCGGCGAAAATGCCGGCCAGAAAGCCAATTCCGATAATCAGCCCTGCACTCATCCGCTGAATTATACTTAAGAAGAAGGGGGGACACAAGCCCTTATTTCCTACTAATCCTATAGGAATTATTGATTTTTGGCACCGCCGGCACTAATATAGATATTGAGTTCAATTTTAATGGCTGGGGTGGATTTAATTCCTGAGGGCTGTCCATCAATCCAGCTCAGCGAAGAGAGAAAGAGAGCCAAAAATGAAAAATAATAAGTCAGATAGACCTGATACAATAACCGGCGAGCCCTGCTGCTCAGAGAGGGAAGATTATTCCGGTCGCCACTTCCCCGACGGCCAGCGGACACACAATACTGAACACCGGCCGGGTCGGGTTCCTCCTGCCGCCAGCCAGCATAGGCCCGACCCGGAAGATCCCGCCTCTCTGTCTGAACACGATTCCGCTCATACCGGCCATGCTGGTGAGATCCACGACCACTCTCCCGCCGGAAACGCTGAAACCGGAAGCTGCTGCCACGGCGAACACGCCCATCACGGCCACGACCACAATCATCATGCTCATCACGATCACAGCCATCACCTGGCCGATTTTAAGAAGCGGTTCTGGGTTTCGCTCCTCCTGACCGTTCCGGTCCTTCTGCTCTCCGAAATGATTCAACAATGGCTCGGAATCAGCTTTCGCCTTCCCTTTCATTCTTATATTCTTTTCGCTCTTTCGGCCGCAATCTTCTTCTACGGCGGCTGGCCTTTTCTCAGCGGTGCGGTCGATGAACTCCGTTCCCGGCAGCCCGGAATGATGACTCTGATCGGAACGGCCATCACCGTCGCCTTCATCTATTCCAGCGCCACTGTTTTCTTCATCCGCGGCCACGATTTCTTCTGGGAGCTGGCCACTCTGATTGTCATCATGCTTCTCGGCCACTGGGTCGAAGCCAGGAGCGTCCTGGGAGCTTCCAGGGCCCTCGAAGAGCTGATGAGAATAATGCCCACCACCGCCCACCTTCTTCGCGACGGTCAGGTGGTTGACGTTCGGGTTTCTGAGCTCAAACCTGGCGACCGGGTGCTCGTCCGTCCGGGAGAGAAAATTCCAGCAGACGGCCGGGTCGAAGAGGGCCAGAGCGCGATCAACGAGTCTCTGCTCACCGGCGAATCCCGCCCGGTCTTAAAAATTCCCGGCGCCCCGGTCATTGGCGGTTCCATCAACGGCGATGGCTCACTGCAGATAACCGTCGAGAAGACAGGCCAGGAAACTTATCTGGCACAGGTTATAAACCTTGTCCGGCAGGCCCAGGCCTCGCGTTCCCGCACCCAGGATCTGGCCAACCGTTCAGCCGCCCTGCTTTTCTACGTGGCCCTCAGCGCGGGCATAATCTCATTCGCCGTCTGGAGCCTCCTGAGGAATGCTGATTTTGCTCTCGAACGCACGGTAACCGTGCTGGTCATTGCCTGCCCGCATGCCCTGGGGCTGGCCATCCCTCTGGTAGTGGCCATTTCCACTGCGATAACTGCCCGTCAGGGAATCCTCATCCGCGACCGCCGGGCCTTTGAAGCCGTCCGCAATGTCGAAGCGGTGGTCTTTGATAAAACCGGAACCCTGACTGAGGGAAAGTTCGGCGTGAGCGAGACGGTGGCCATCGTCCCGGAGGAGGAGTTGCTTCGCCTGGCCGCAGCCGTCGAAATTCACTCCGAGCACGTAATCGCCCGGGCAATAGTTGATTACGCCCGGAGCAAGAACCTGGTCATCCCGCCGGTTCAGGATTTTCAGTCACTGCCCGGAAGGGGCGCGAGCGGACGGGTCGATGGCCGCCTGGTCGAAATCGGCGGGGTCAGCCTTCTGTCTGAGATGAAGATCTCCGTTGACGGCACGCCGCTCGAGCCTGCCTTGAAGAAGGGCCAGACAACGGTTGTGGTGCTCATCGACCGGAAACCGGCCGGGGCCATCATCCTGTCCGACCGGCTGCGTCCCGAATCGCGACAGGCGGTAGCCGCGCTCAAACAGATGGGTATCCGCGTCTTCCTGCTAACCGGCGATTCTGAAGAAGTAGCCGCGGCCGTGGCCGCCGAGCTCGGAATCGACGATTATTTCGCCCGGGTTCTTCCGCACGAAAAGGCAGAAAAAATCAGAGAGCTCCGGGAAGCCGGACTGCGGGTGGCCATGGTCGGCGACGGAGTAAACGACGCTCCAGCCCTGGCCTCGGCCGACGCTGGCATCGCCATCGGCGCGGGAACTGACGTGGCTATGGAAAGTGCTGACATAATCCTGGTGAAAAATGCCCCGACTGATGTGGCGAAGTTGATCACCCTGGCCCGCCGCACCTACTCCAAAATGGTCCAGAATCTGTGGTGGGCAGCCGGCTATAACATCATAACCATCCCGCTGGCCGCCGGGCTTCTCTATCAACAGGGAATTGTCATCAGCCCGGCTCTGGGCGCGGTCCTGATGTCCCTCAGCACAGTAATTGTAGCTCTTAATAGCCAGACCCTAAGAAAAAACGGGTGACACAATACTCATTTCCCAATTTTTTAAGACTCGAGACCTGAAATCACAGATGCCTTCTGCCTTTGCGCCTTTGCAGGGCAAGGAATAACGAAATAATTATCAAGCGGGAACAGCTCGGGGACAGCTTAAAATGTCCCCTGTTTTCAGCTCGCTCATACAGGGCAAAAGGCGCGGGTCAGCTGGCAAATGAGGGACACCTTTATGCGTCCCCTTTTTATCTCTGTTTGCTGCTTGCTTTTTTGCGGTATGAGATGATCCTCAAGAGTCCTGATAAAGAAAAGCAATGATAATCCGGGGCAAATATATATGTCCCCATTTTAAGAAATTGGGAAATGAGTATTGTGTCCCCCGTTTAATAGGCACGGATCAGAAGATAGAGTTCCTGCGGAGTCATCTGGTTTTTCCGGGCTGCATCTTCCAGAGAAGTGTCAAGGCTGACCCCTGTAAGGCCTCGCATCTGGAGTTCCCTTAACACCCGGTCGGGCGATTGCCCGAAATGCTCCGCCACCCGCCGCAGCGATTGCTTTTCAAAATCCGGCCCCGGAATCGCAATTCGAAGCGCCCGGGGATGAGTCTTGAATTGAGAGCGTCCTTCCATCAACCATGAAGCGGGCGGAAGCTGAAAGATAGCTACGAGAAAAAGCGCCATAACCAGAAAGACCGCCACCAGCATCTCAACCAGGTTCTTCCTGTTGCGGTCTATCCCGGTGGTGAGATAGATAATTATTGCCCTGAAATTCAGGATCAGGTGTATCACCCCGGCGGCAACAAACAGGGCACAAAAAACAATATGCACTGTTTCCCAGCCGCTTTTATCCAGCCCTATTGCCTTCCAGCCGACCCAGCGGGCCAGACTTCCCTCGGGGCGCACATAAAGAATAAAGCCGGAAAATGCCAGCAGCAAGAAGCTGAAGATTGTCAGGAAGGAAATTAAAGGCTTGAACTTAAAAGCGCCCCTGCCATTTTCAATTTGGTTGCGGTTGAGGTTCATATTCTGATTCTCGTCTTTTTTCATATTCATCAGCACACCTT
>CAZDZU010000126.1:0-5364 GCA_964509995.1 uncultured Eubacteriales bacterium
GACTTGCAACCCTTGGTTTGGGAGTGTTTTTTTCCTGGTTGGTGAGCATTTTATCCCGGTTACCAGCCTCCTTGGAAACTCGCTATTCATATTCGAAGAGCCCGAGCTGGTGGAAAAAGACTGGGAGGAGCGACTGACCGAATGGCGGAAGTCGTATGAAGAGCAGGCCCGTCAGTCGGCTTTCTATCTGCCGCCGGAAGAAATCTTTCCCCCCGAAATTCTGGAATCAATAAAAAAACGTTCGCTTAAACTGACCGAACTGGGCGAGGCGGAAGGTCAGGACCGGTTGCATTTTCCCTTTCAGCCGGTGCCCCGTTTTGATAATAGAATCCCTTTTTTCCTTCAGTACCTGAAAAAACGCCAGGAGGAGCGCGACCTCTGCTACCTTTTTCTGTCCAACCCTGGAAAGAGGGACCGGCTGGCCACAGTCCTGCGGGAAGAGGAAATTCCGGCCCGGATTCTGGCTGACCCCGGGGAAAACCCGCGGGGAGAAGAGGTCAACCTGGTCGGGGGCCGGCTGCAGCGGGGATTCTGCTTCCCCCAGCAGAAGATTTTTTTCTTTGCCGAGCGGGACATCTTCACCGAGGAAAAAGTTATTATCAGCCGGGTGCCCCGGAAGCTTTTCTTCTCCCAGTTTCAGGACCTGAATCAGGGGGATTATGTGGTGCATACCGAATACGGGGTCGGGCGCTTCAACGGCCTGAAAAAGCTGGAATTTGACGGACGGGCTCATGACTTTATAGAAATCATCTACCGTGACGACGACCGGTTACTGGTGCCGGTCGAGGACCTGAATCTCGTCCAGAAGTTTTCCAGCTCCCCAGGGGTTTCACCCCAGCTGGATAAGCTCGGGACCCAGACCTGGGCCAAGACCAGGGCCAGGGTCAGGAAGGCAGTGGAAGAAATCGCCCAGGAACTTCTGGAGCTCTATGCCCGGCGAAAGACTGTTGAAGGCATCGCTTACAGTCCCGGAGGGCAGTGGGAGCGGGAATTTGAAAAAATGTTTATCTACGAGGAAACCGAAGACCAGCTCCGGGCCATTGAAGAGGTCAAACGGGACATGGAATCCCCGCGGCCTATGGACCGGCTTCTGTGCGGAGATGTTGGCTACGGAAAAACCGAAGTGGCCATGAGGGCGGCTTTCAAGGCAGTGATGGATGGGAAACAGGTGGCCGTGCTCTGCCCGACGACCGTCCTGGCCGTTCAGCATCTTAACACCTTCCGACAGAGAATGCTTCTCTTCCCGGTACGGGTGGAAGCCCTGACCAGGCTGCAATCGCGGACAGAGCAGCAGAAGATAATAGAGGATTTGAAAAAGGGATTTGTGGACATAATCATCGGTACCCACCGGCTGCTTTCTCCCGATGTCAGCTTTCATGACCTGGGGTTGCTGATAATCGACGAAGAGCAGAGGTTCGGGGTCAGCCATAAGGAAAGAATCAAGCAGCTCCGGGCCCAGATCGATGTTCTGACCCTGACCGCCACTCCCATTCCGAGAACCCTGAATCTGGCCCTGAGCGGTCTGAGGGACATCAGCCTTATAGAAACTCCGCCCCGGGACCGGCTGGCGGTGCATACGGTGGTAGCGCCTTTTAACTCCGGGCTGATCGCTTCGGCCATAAAGCAGGAACTCGAGCGCCAGGGTCAGGTTTATTACATCCACAACCGCATAGAAGACATAGACCGGGTAGCTGACCTTATCCGCAGGCTGGTTCCTCAGGCCAGGGTAGTTTTCATCCACGGGCGGATGAAAGGGCCGGAGCTCGAAAAAAGGATGCTCGATTTCATAAATCAGAAGCACAACGTTCTGGTCTCGACCACCATCATCGAGAATGGTATAGATATTCCGCTGGTCAACACCCTGATCGTGGATAGGGCTGACCTGTACGGACTGGCCCAGCTCTACCAGCTGCGGGGCCGGGTGGGACGGTCTTCCAGGCAGGCCTATGCTTATTTTCTCGTGCCGCCTCTATTTGAGCTCAGCCCGGAGGCCAGGGAAAGACTCAAAGCCCTGAAAGAATTCAGCGAGCTCGGTTCAGGTTTCCGCCTGGCCGCTCGAGACCTGGAAATCCGGGGGGCGGGCAACATCCTCGGGCACAGACAGCATGGTTTCATAGAAGCGGTCGGCTATGAATATTTCCTGCAGCTTCTCGACCGGGCGGTCAGGGAGCAGAAGGGAGAACAGGTGGAGGAAGTTCGCTGCGAGATAAATCTTAAAGTTGATTTCCGGATTCCGGAAGACTATCTTCCTCAGGTTAACCTCCGTCTGAATCTTTACAAGAGACTGTCGGCGCTGGAAAACCCGGGCGAAGCTCTGAAAATAAGGGAAGAAATCCAGGACCGCTTCGGCCGGCTGCCGGCCGGGGTTGAGAATCTTTTTCTCTATGCTCAGATTAGATATTACGCCGGGGCGATGAAGCTTAAAGCTCTCGACCGTAATGGCCAGAGACTGCTGGTCAAATTTCCGCCCGAAATTCATTTTCGCTGGGAAACGGTCCAGGGGCTGCTCAAACGCTATCGGGGGAGTGTTTCTCCCCTTGGCCTTATGACCTTCAACCTGCAGGCGGGCTCTGACCGGGAATTTCTGACCCAGACCCTCCTTATCTTGAAGGAGCTCTCAGGCTATACTATAATCAACTAAGGTTGATAAGATTTCCCATGAAAAAAGCTATCCTGATAATTCTGTTACTGGCGCTGGCCGGAGCTGTGGTGTATTTCGGTTACCACTATTACCAGGGGAAGGGAGCTGAAGAAAAGGCCAACTCCAGCCGGGAAAAGATTGTCTTCCAGGTAGAGGAGAAGAGCTACAGTCTGGCCGAATTTGAAAATTACGTCAGGATTCTTAACCCTGACCGCCAGGAACTCCCGCCCGAAGCCCTGAGCCAGCTATTTGACCAGTTTATAGAAGACAAGCTGATACTCTATTCGGCTATGAAACAGGGCCTGGAACTAACGGAGAGTGAAAAAGAAGCGTTCCTCAAGCGGATGGCCCGCGATTATCCGGCCGGAGAAGCCCAGGGAGAAGAACTGGCCGCTGACCGCAGCCTGGAGGAAAGCCTGCTGGTGGAGAAGTACAAACACGAGAAAATAAGTGAAGTGGTGGTGACCGAAGACGAGGTGAAAAAGTATTATGATGAAAACAAGAAGGATTTTCTGGCTCCCGAGCGAGTCAGGGTCAGTCAGATTCTGGTCGGGTCCAGCGAGCAGGCCATCAAATTGAGGGAAAAATTGCAGGCAGCCGGAGAGGCAGAATTCAGACAGGCGGCCAGAGAGTTCTCCCGGGCCCCGGATGCTTACAAGGGCGGAGTAATGGGGGTTTTTAAGGCGGGCGAGCTTCCATCTGACATGGAGAAAGTCATCTTTTCTCTCCAGGAAGGTCGGCTGTCGACGGTCTTCCAGTCGGCTTATGGCTATCATATCTTCCGTCTGGATAAGAGATACTCGCCCAGCCTGCTGGGACTGGAAGAGGCTGCGCCCCGGATTCGAAACCTTTTGCTGGAAAAGAAGGTTAAAGATATAGTGGGCCGGGAAGTCGAAGAATTAAAAGCTACTTATCACTGGGAGGTTTTTCCGCAGAACCTGCCTTTTAAGTATGAAGGGAATTAATATGATCGCTAAAAAAATAATAACACTGGTCCTGACCCTGGTGGCCATTGCCCTCTGGCTGCCGGGAGATGTGGTGGAAGAAATAGTAGCCATCGTCAACGGAGATGTTATAACTCTGTCTGAATATAGAGAGCAATTCAACTCCACTGTCCAGATGCTGCGAGCCCAGCTGAGCGGGGAAGAATACTTTAAGGAATATGAACGGCTGAAGGATTCTCTTCTGGACATGATGATCACCGACCTGCTGCTGCTGCAGAAGGCCCGGGAGCAGAACCTGAACGTCAAGGAACAGCTGAAAGCCACCATCGAAAAAATCAAGCAGGACAATAATCTGTCTTCCGACGAAGAGTTGATCAGAGCCATGTCTGCCCAGGGCATAGATTACAACGTCTGGGTGAAAGAACTCGAAGCCAACCTCATGCGCCAGGCCGTAATTTACGTCGAGGTCGACCGGAACATCGTCCTGGATGACTCAGAGATTGTTTCCTATTACAAGAAGAAACCGGAAGAATTTGTCGTGCCTCCCGAGTACAGGATCAGGGCTATCTACCTGTCAGCCGCAACCAACGCCGATTATGTCCTGGAAGAAAAGAGAAATGCCATATCAGAAAAACTAAAAAGCGGCACCACCTTTGAAGACTTGGTGGCCGAGTATTCAGAAGGACCGAAGGAAAACGGCGGCGACCTGGGATTTTTCAAGAAGGGAGAGCTGGAAAAGACTATCGAGCAGGGCGTGGAAAAGCTCAAACCGGGCGAGATTTCTTCCTGGATTCAGGCCCGCAACGGCTGGTATCTGGTAAAACTGGAGGAAAAGAAGGACAGCTACCAGAAGACCTTTGACCAGGCTCGGTCTGAAATCGAGCAGAAGCTCTACATGCAGAAGAGAGAGCAGAAAATAAACGAATATGTCAAGAAACTCAGAGAAGAAAGTTTTATCAAGATAATAAACCCCAACCCCCTGAATCTTTAGGGGTTGAACTCGGGCCGGAGAACCGGTCTGACAGAAGTCAGGTTATAAAAACCGCGGCCGCCACGGCCGTCGTCCAGAGCCCTCTGGCTCCGGCTGCCACCTGGGAGATGCTCCTCGTCCTGACCGTTAGATGTTCGTTTATCCGGTAATAGTTTTCACTTCCCCCCTTGAAGTTATGACGGGAGTAGGACTCACCGAGCTTGGTGGCCAGCATCTCGGCCGCCAGCTCTTCGGCCTGGGCGCCAGCTTCCTTCTCGCTTTCGCCAAAGCCTTCGTGCTCGGCCAGGTAACCATATTGTTCTTTATCCTGGGGGATGGCCAGTCCGATGGAAGCTGAAATCAGCCGGTGGGCTTCATCGGTAGCGTTCTCGCTCATTACCAGAAAAACCACCTGTCCGGGTTTCAGCTTCTTCAGACCCTCAGCCCGGCTGATCAGCTGACAGCGGGGAGGGAAAATGCTGGAAAGCCGGACGAGATTGAAGGGCGATATGCCGGCCTCGCGCAGAGCC
Organism: uncultured Eubacteriales bacterium; assembly: GCA_964509995.1. Classification (GTDB taxonomy): domain Bacteria; phylum Acidobacteriota; class Aminicenantia; order Aminicenantales; family Saccharicenantaceae; genus Saccharicenans. Next base: position 5,086 of record CAZDZU010000126.1, read on the forward strand.
AGCTCAAAGCTTACCAGTTTCTGAGCATGCTGGCCTTTACCTCTGGTCAGAAAAACCTTCGCTGGTAAAATTGTCTCCATCTGGACTATCCTTTCTCCGTCATGGTTCGAAGATAAGATTTATTTCTTTTTCTATTTCTTCTCGACCACCGGGGTTACCGCCTGGTCTTCCTTGAAATCGATGTTCTTGGAAACTTCCCATTCACCCAGAAGGACGAATTCTGAACCGAAGGAACGGGCGAACAGCCGAACTACAACCGGTTTCCAGTAAGGATTGTTC
>CAZDZU010000126.1:5374-5634 GCA_964509995.1 uncultured Eubacteriales bacterium
ATCCAGGGTTTTGCCTTCGACTCCGTAATTGCTTTTCAGGGTGATGACCGGACTGACCTCGCCCGGCATCACCGGTTTTTTGCGGATGGCGGCCAGAAAATTATCGCCCAGGTTCTTGGTTTCGTCCTTGAACTTGAAGATAGCATTGAAATTCACGTAGGTCAGCGGCTTGTCGCTGATGTTTTTTACCCGGAAGGAAATGACTGGAACCAGCACCAGCTTGGGCGGCCAGGCCCGGTATTCCTTGCTGACCCATTTAG
>CAZDZU010000127.1:0-5603 GCA_964509995.1 uncultured Eubacteriales bacterium
CCCTGGATACTATGTCTGTGCCTGAAAGAAGGATTGGTTTGACCTCTTTTCTCTAAGTATGACATAATAATATCCTGATTTTAATATTTATAAAAAGGAATCATCATGAAGATTAATATTGGCATCAGAAGGGAAGATATCAGCCGCTGGGAAAGACGGGTTCCGCTGATCCCCTTGCATCTGCGTGAATTACAGGATCAATACCCGCTTCAGTTCTACGTCCAGCCCTCCGGGATAAGAGTTTTTCCCGACGGCGAGTACCGATCGGCAGGAGCCATTGTTCAGGAAGACCTCTGCCCCAGCCGGATTGTTCTGGCTATCAAGGAAATTCCCCTGCACCTGTTCGAGCCGGGCAAGGTTTATGTTTTTTTCTCCCATACGATTAAGGGCCAGGCTCAAAACATGCCGATGCTCCGCAGGATAATGGAACTCGGCTGTAGCTTGATTGATTATGAGAAAATGACCGATGACCAGGGCCGGCGGGTTCTTTTTTTCGGCAATTATGCCGGTCATGCCGGTATGGTTGATTCACTCTGGGCCTACGGACAGAGACTTAAGCTGCTCGGATTGCGGACGCCCTTTGAGAGAATAAAACAGGCCATTCATTATGCCAGCCTGACTGAAATCAAGGAAGAGGTCAGGGCTGTCGGCCAGGAAATAGTGGACAGAGGCCTGCCGGCCGGGGTCAGCCCTTTCATCTGCGGCTTTTTCGGCTATGGCCACGTGTCCCAGGGTGCTCAGGAAGTATTTGACCTGCTGCCGGCAGTTGAAATCAGGCCCTCGGAACTGGCCGAGACCGTCGAGAAAGGCTATTTCTCGCCCCACCGGGTTTACAAAGTGGTCTTCAGGGAAGAAGATATGGTCAGGCCGCACGGGGCCCGGACTTTCGACCTGCAGGATTATTATCAGAATCCAGAAAAGTATTACCCGGTGGCTGAAGAATATCTCCCTTACCTCAGCGTCCTTATAAACGGTATTTTCTGGACGCCAAAATATCCCCGTTTTGTGACCAGAGAATTTTTGAAGAGGCTCTATGGGACGAAGGACCGGCCCCGGTTGCAGGTGATAGGTGATATCACCTGTGATATCAATGGCTCCATCGAGAGCACCGTCAGGGCGACCGATCCAGAAAAGCCAATTTATGTCTATGACCCGGTCACCGGGGAGAGCAGAGACGGGTTTGCCGGACAGGGGCCGGTAGTCCTGGCTGTGTACAATCTGCCGGCTGAACTTCCGGTGGAATCCTCAACCTATTTCAGCCAGGGATTGAAAAAATATATTCCCGCCCTGGCCCAGGCCGATTATTCCAGAAGCTTTGAGCAGCTGGAACTGGACCCGGTCCTGAAAAGAGCGGTAATTGTTTATAACGGTCAACTAACCCCGGATTACCGCTATCTTGAAAACTACCTGAAATAGAAAAAATTTCAATTAGAATAGCGAGGCCCAAAATGAAAAAAGTCTGCCTTCTGGGAGCCGGACTGGTTGCCGGTCCATTGATTGAATACCTTCTCGGTTATGATGACATCGAGCTCAGGGTAGCCGACATCGACCTCGAAAGGGCCAGAAGCCTGGTAAAGGGGCACCCCCGGGGTCGGGTGTATCAGCTCGACCTTCAGGACCGCCAGGCTCTGGCCAGTCTGCTGGCTGAGGCCATGGTGGTGATCAGCATGGTCCCTTATACTTTTCATCCCTATGTGGCTGAAATCTGTCTGGAGCTGAAAAAACACCTGGTCACGGCTTCCTATGTCAGCCCGGCGATGGAGGCTCTGGATGAGAAAGCCAGGGAAAAAGGCCTGATATTTCTGAATGAGCTCGGCCTGGATCCCGGGATAGATCATATGGAAGCAATGAGGCTGATTGAGGAGGCTCACCGGGCGGGCGGTCGGGTGGTAAGTTTCATCTCATACTGCGGAGGGCTGCCGGCTCCGGAAGCCCGGGACAATCCGTTTGGCTATAAATTTTCCTGGAGCCCGAGGGGCGTTCTTCTGGCCGGAAGAAATGAAGCCCGGTATCTTCAGGACGGTAAAGAGGTGGTGGTCCCGGCCGAGGAACTTTTCAACCATTATAAATTCATTGAGATCCCGGGACTGGGGATGTTTGAGGGGTATCCCAACCGGAATTCTGTTTCTTATACTGAAACCTACGGAATACCGGAAGCCGCCACCATGCTCAGAGGAACCCTGCGCTACCCCGGGTGGTGTCTAAAATTAAAAAAGATTGGGGAACTGGGCTTGCTGGATATAACGGAAAGAGAATGGATGGCTGAAAGTTATTCCGGTTTCTTGAAGGAATATCTGGGACTGGGAGAAACAACTGAGCTCAGAAAGGCCGTGGCGGCCAGACTCAAGCTGGAGGCCGATTCCGAAGTTATAGAAAGTCTGGACTGGCTCGGACTGTTCAGTGACCGCCGTCTTCCCTCGAGAATAATTTCTCCACTGGACCTGCTGGTGGCTCTAATGGTGGATAAATTGAAATACCGGGAAGGCGAGCGGGATATGACTGTTCTGCAGCATGAAATCGTGGCTGAGTACCCGGGGAGGGGTCGGGAAAAAATTACTTCCACACTCATAGATTTCGGTCAACCCCGTGGTCATACTTCTATGTCCAGGACGGTTGGCCTGCCGGTGGCCCTGGGTGTAAAATTAATCCTGGAAGGAAGGATACACCGGACAGGAGTGCTGAGGCCGACCAGGGCCGAAATATATCAACCGATTCTTGACGAACTCCAGTCGCTGGGTCTGGCCTTTAAGGAGGAAAGAAAATTCATCTGAGCCTGAGCTCAGGAAGGAGGGCCAGGATGAAGAGACAGCCTTATGTGGCTGGATATTTTTATCCGGACGAGCCGGACCTGCTGAGGAGCACCATTAAATCTTTTATCCGGGAAGAAGCAGAAAAAATAAAAGCGGTTGGAGTGGTGGCACCCCATGCCGGTTACGAGTATTCAGGCCCGGTGGCCGGAAGAGTGTATTCAACTGTGGAGATACCGGAGACGGTAGTTATCATGTCTCCGGCCCATCATCGCATAAGTTCGCTGTTTGCCCTTTTTGACCGGGGAAGCTGGCTGACGCCTCTGGGAGAGGTAAAAGTCGAAGCCCGCCTGGCGGACCTGGTGGCCGAAGAAACAGAGCTTATCAGCCGCGACCCAGAGGCTCACCGCAGGGAACATTCGATTGAAGTTCAGATTCCCTTCCTCCAGTACTTCAGGTCGGAGGTTTCGGTCGTGCCCATAATGGTTTCTTACCAGGCCGGCTGGCCCGAACTCGACCAGCTCGGGCGGGCGCTGGCTGAAGCCGTACGTAAGTTTGATCGGCCGGTGTTGCTGGTGGCCAGCACTGATATGAGTCATTACGTCAGTAAAAAAGTGGCCGAAGAGCTTGATTTTAAGGCCATCGGCTTTATTGAGAAGCTCGACCCCGAAGGTCTGGTCAGAGTGGTTACCTCATTCGGTATTTCCATGTGCGGTTTTCAGCCGACCGCGGCCATGCTGGCCGCTGCCCGTTCTCTGGGCGCTAGAGAAGGACGCCTCATAAGCTATCAAACTTCAGGGGAGAGGACCGGCGACTACAGGGAAGTAGTTGGTTATGCCGGAATGGCGATTTTATAATTTAGCAGTCTCCGGACCAGATTGACAAAATCTGATTTTTAAGGTAAATAAAATAAAAAAGGGAAAATGTCTTACTCAAGATTAGAAAATAAAGAAAAAATTATATTAAATCTTACAGTCGCTTCCTATCTTGAGACCGGCAAGGCGGTTAGCTCGGGGCTGCTTGCCCAGAAGCTTAATTTCAGGATTTCTCCAGCTACCATAAGGAATGCGATGTTCAGTCTGGAAAAGCAGGGATATCTCTATCAGCCTCATACCTCGGCTGGAAGATTGCCGACAGACGAGGGTATCAGGTTTTATGTAAACACTCTTCTGGCAGAGACTCTTCGCGCCACTCCGGATGAGTTGAGAATCTACCCCGAAGAATTGAGCGTTGGCTCGGGGGAGCTGGACAGCCTTTTGCTTCAGGTGAGCCAGATTCTGGCCAGCAGTTCTGACAACCTGGCTTTTGTTATCTCACCGAACATTTCCAAAGTGGCTTTTGACCAGGTCAGGTTCGTCAAACTGAAAGATAACCGGGTGATGATTGTTCTGCTGTCAACCTTCAACCTGGTTCAGACTGAGATCTTCGAAACCCAGGCCCTGTTCACTCAAAATGAGCTGGACCGGGCGGCCCAGTATCTTAATCAGAATTTCCGCGGTAAGAACCTGTCACTGGTGCGTGATTATCTTTTCCGGGAGCTGCCCCGGCTCAAGATGAGATACGAGGATCTGGTAGAAAAACTGCTGGCCCTGCTGCGAAGCTATCCTGCTCTGGAGAAAGAAGAAGGCAAGATTTTTCTGCAGGGGACGGCCAGGCTGCTGGACAAGGCCGAGCTTTTTGATTTTAACAAACTGAAGTCTCTGTTTCAGAATTTCGAGGAGAAAGCTAACCTGGCCCGCTTGCTGTCGGACCTGATCAGTCTGGAGCGGGTCAAGGTGATCATCGGCTCGGAATTAAAACTTCCCGAGATTGCAGATTGTTCCCTGATTCTATCCCATTACAGCTACCGGAACCAGATTCTTGGTTCGCTGGGAATAATCGGCCCCAAGCGGTTGCCTTATGATCGGATAATTCCTCTGGTTGATAACGTGGCCAGACGTCTGACCAGGACCATTACCGTTCTGGAAAAAGGAGTTGAATTATGAGCGGCAAAAAGGCTGATAAAAACCAGCCCCTTGACTCAAATAAATCGGAAAACCAGGAAGAAAAAACCGAATTGAAAATCAAGAAGGACGCTTCCTTCGCGGAAGCGGGTTTCAAGGTCAGCGAACAGGAGGAAGTAGAATACCTCCAGGAAGAAAGGCAGGGTAAGGATACGACCTGTACTGCCGGCGGTGGATCCGAAGAAACTCGGCCCGACCTCTCCCGGCTCGAGGAAACCATAAAGAGACTGAAAACCGAAATCGAGAATAAGGACCGGGAAATAGCTGAGCTGAAAAGGGCGGTGGAAGAACTTAAGGATAAATTTCTGCGCTCAGTGGCCGAGCTCGACAATGTCAGAAAAAGGACGGAAAGGGAAAAGGAGGAATTCTTTCAGTATGCTCTGAGCGACCTCCTCCGGGACATTCTGCCCATCCTCGACAACTTTGAACGGGCACTGAAAACCTCCGAAGAAGAGGTCGACGGAAAGACTTTCCGGGAAGGTGTCGAACTGATATATAGAATGCTGCTCAATCTGATCAAGAAACACGGGGTCAGGCCGATTGAGATGACAAATAATAAATTTGACCCCAATCTTCATCAGGCGCTGATCTCAGAGGAATCGCCCGAGGTCAGCGAACCGGAAATAAAAGAAGAATTGCAGAAAGGATACCTGATTCATAATAGACTTCTGCGGCCGACTATGGTAAAAGTTATCATTCCAAAGAAGAATTAAGCATGGCCGAAGTAATAGGGATAGACCTGGGAACCACCTATTCCTGCGTGGCTTACATCAACGGACAACAGCCGGTGGTTATTCCCAACCTGGAAGGAAGCAACACCACGCCTTCGGTGGTTTCTTTTACGGCTTCCGGA
>CAZDZU010000128.1:0-5577 GCA_964509995.1 uncultured Eubacteriales bacterium
AATCATTTCAGGCTCAGGCTCTTGACACGGGGCGCACATAGTTGTCCCCCGTTTTTAGTAGAGAGAATTGTGATTTTAAATTAACATAAGGTAAGAATGAACTAAGCCCCTGACTGGAGGTGGTCATGCCAGAATCAAAAACCCGCCGGGTTAGAAGAGTCTTATCGCTGCTGGCCCTGATGGCGATTGTTTTCTTGGCCCTGATGTCCACGGCCGGTGCTGCCGGGGGCCAGAAGCTGAAGCCCATCAAGGAGCCCAAGGTTGGCCTGCCGTCTGCGGCTCTAAATCCCTGGGTGGTCGGAGTCTGGATGCATCCGGGGATGTTCGGCCGGGATAAAGAGGCGGCTGCGGCAAAGATGAAGCAGACGCTGGAAGCCTACGCTGCGGCTGGAATCAATTCTCTGTTTATGATGGTTAAAAGCACCAGCGGCTATGTATATTTTGAGAGCGATATCGGAGTTAAGGACCCGGCTTATGACTGGGATTTTTTCGGCCTTTTCCTGGAAGAAGCCCGAAAGCACAGTATGGAAGTTCATCCCTGGTTCTGCGTCTTTACCGAAGGCTCTCTTCCGGGGCAGGTCCGGGAACATCCCGAATGGCTGATCGTCGGGCCGGGACGGGAGATGGTGCGGAGCGTCAACCCGGCGCTGCCCGAAGTCCGGGCTTACGAAATCGGTCTGATGGTGGAGCTGGCCCAAAAATACCGCGTTGACTGGATTCATCTGGATTACATCCGTTTTCCCTGCGAGCCGACGGAGCCCTATTTCAGTCATGATAGCCGGACGCTGAAGTTATTCAGGGAAGAGACCGGCATTGATTTCAATGCCCTGAAGGCTCGCGATTCGGGCAATCCTTACTGGAACGTCTGGCTGGAATGGAACCGGGAGCAGGTGACCCGGTTTGTGCGTGAGCTTCGCCTGGAGCTCGGGAAGACGGGCCGGCAGATTAGAATCAGCGCCGCTGTTTTCCCCGACCCTGATAACGCCCGGGTTCTTATAGGCCAAGACTGGGCAGCCTGGGCAAAGGAAGGGTTGGTCGACATGCTCAACCCGATGCTCTACACCAATGACCTGCCGCTATTTGAAACACTGGCGCAGAGAGCGGTGGCTGTGGCGGGAACCATGACGGCTGGGGCTTCTGCGGTTGCCCCTCATAAAGAAAGCGCAGTGAGCGGGAGTCGGAATACAGGTGCTGTTCAGAGCCCGCCCCCGGCTTCAACCAGAGCAGGGACCAGCGGCACGCAGGCAGCTAAAGCTGCCCCCGCTTCTGCCATAAAAGTTCTGGTCTGCCCTGGCATCGGTATAATCACCTCTCACAACCAGGCGAATCCGGCAATCATGCTGGAAGAGATCAAGATCGCACGCTCTCTCGGGGCTGACGGCGTGGTTTTCTTTTCCGGCGGCAGCCTGAAAGAAGACTTTCTGTCCGCTCTGGCGGCTGAGGGTGCCAAAAAATAAAAACGAGCGGTAGAGTTTTAAATCAGTGCCGTTGATCAAAGCGATATTTTAAAGAGGGACGACAGCAATCGGCATCAGAAACAGGCTTTTTTCCCCGGCAGGTTATACTGCCAGGCGTCTCGCCCGGCAAGAAGGCATTTTTGCCGGGACTTCGAGCGGACTCAACGTCGCCGGTGCCTGCCGGCTGGCGGCTGAGCTCGGGCCGGGGGCGGTGGTTGTGACGGTAGCCGTGGACACCGGCCTTAAGTACCTGGCCGGCGACCTCTTTCAGGCTGAATCCGATTCGGGTCGGAGCTTAAGCTCCAGAATCTCCAGTGTTAGTAGCGGGAGATATGGAGATATCCACGTTCTTAAATAATCCGGCCGTCGCGCAGAGTTATGGTGGTTTTAGCCATGCTGGCCAGCTCTATGTTATGAGTGACCAGCAGAATGGTCAGGCCATCCTCCTGGTTAAGATCCCGGAGCACCTGTCCGATTTCCCGACTCCTCTCCGAATCCAGATTTCCGGTGGGTTCGTCAGCCAGCAGGACTGCCGGCCGGTTAACCAGAGCTCTGGCGATGGCCACCCGCTGCATTTCTCCGCCGGAGAGCTCTCCGGGCAGATGATTCATCCTTTTTTCCAGCCCCAGTTTTGTGAGCAGTCCGATGATATTTTTCTCGGCGTTTTCTTTCCGGAAAAAAGTAAAAGGAACCAGGACGTTTTCCAGAACAGTCAGGGTCGGTATCAGGTAAAACTTCTGGAAGATGTAACCGAACAGCTCCCGCCGGATCCTGGTCAGCTGCTTTTCCGAAAGCCCACGGCCGTTTTCGTGGACTGTCCGGCCGTTGACAACGAGCTTCCCTTCGGAAGGATTATCCAGGCAACCGAGGAGGTTGAGCAGGGTAGTCTTGCCCGAACCGGAGGGGCCGACGAAAGCTATGAAATCTCCGCTGTTTATGGTCACAGAAAGACCGTTTATGGCCGCTATCTTTTCTGTTCCTCTCTGATATATTTTTTTTATCTGGCTGGCTTCAATGATGGTTGAAACGGGACTCATTTTCTTTTCTCCTGTTGTTTTCGTCTTTCTCTGAATAAAAATCTGGTGGCGGGATTTGAGCCTGTTGGCCGGTCTGTTTTCAACTTTTCCTTCCTGATCATCGTCATTCTTCCTCGCTCCTTATGGCTTCCAGCGGCCTCATCCGGGCCGCCCGGAAGGCCGGGTAGATTCCGCTCAGAAGACCGAGCAGAACTACTGCCCCGATGGCCGTCAGGATAAGCCCGCCCCCTATGGAAATGAGTCCTCCGCTGGGCGAGAAGGGTAATAACTGCCGGATCAGGTATTCGGTCAGCCTGGAAGTCAACAGCGCCAGACCCGCTCCCAGCATTCCTCCCAGCAGGCAAAGCAGCGAGGTTTCCAGCCAGACCAGTCTGAAAACGTCGCCGGCCAGCGCGCCCATTGCCTTGAGTATGCCGATTTCTTTCTGTCTCTCCATTACCGACATAAGAACCGTATTGATAACTCCCATGATAGAAATCAGGATGGCGATGAGGGCGATGGAAAAGACCAGGATGCGGGCGGTGGAGACCAGAGTCATGATGGTTGTCTTGACCTGGGTCAGGCTGACCACCTGGACATCTGGCAGCTGAAACATCTTTTCTTCAAAACCTGCCAGGTCAGCTTCTTTGTTGACCTTGATTCCGACACTCGTTAGTTTCCCTTCCTGAGCGAATATTTTCTGCAGGGTTTGTAGAGGGAGGAAGATCGTTCCGTCATCCTGCGTTCCGGAGCGTTCGAGAATACCCGCTACCTTCAGTTCGATGTTCTTTTCGGGAATGAGATAGAGGTCCCCGACCTCCCGTTGCTCCAGTTCGGCCGCTTCAAAGCCCATGACCACTTCCAGGGCCGCCGGGTCGGTAAACCAGCCTCCCTGCTTGAAGTGCAGGCCGGGTTTAAGATTCGGGAAGGTTGCCGGGTCAACTCCCAGAAAAGCAGTCAGCCCGCCGCTCTCTCCTTTGTTGGGGTCGAATACTACCTGCATCAGCATTGGAGTGACGTTCTCCACTTCAGGCTCCCGGACGATCAGCTTGACCACGTCCTCGTTCATGTATTTGAGGCCGGTGCCACCCTTTAACATAAGGGTAGCGGCTTCGTAGGGGCAGCCCTTGGCCACCACCAGCATCTGGAAACCGAGATTATCTATGTCGCGGTCGAGCGAGTTCTTGTAACCGCTGTTGAACCCGAAGAGGCTGATAAGCACCCAGGTGGCCAGGGCAATTCCCACCACCGTCAGCAGGCTGCGGGTTTTTTTGCGGGCCAGATTTTTCCAGGCGATGTGAAAAAGACTTATTTTTTGAGGTTGACTCATTTTGAATTCTCCAGATTTTTTTCGGCCGGCACCAATCCAGGCTGTCCGTCGCTCCTATTCTGCCCAGGCGTTTTTTCACGCCGGTTCAAAACCAGTAAGTCCATCAGGATGACATTTTTTTTGACTCCCCGGAGGATGGCCCTGAAGTCATCCTCGGCTTCGGGTACCGGGTTTTTAAGGCGACTGATGGGGCCAGGTGGGTTTTCTATTCCGCTCTTGACCTGATAATTGGCGAAGTCCTCCAGTTTCAGGCCGATGAACTGGGCTCCGAATTCCCGGGAACGGAATTGCCTGGAGCCTCGACTGGTAATTTTCTGGACGTAAAATCCGCGGATTTCACCTTTGGAAGTCAGGGCCAGGAAAACCTGGATTCCGCCGTAGCGGCCCTTCTGGTTGACTCCGTGAACGTATCCGATTATCTCGGTGCCTTTGTAAATTTCATAGACTGTGTAGGGAACATCAATCGTCTCGTACAGGCCTGTAAATCTATCGCCCAGCATTTGCTCTATCTTCTCCAGAAGCGGCTGGCCTCCCGAATCCTTCACCGAAATGTAAAACGTCCGGTAGTTTGATGATTCAGGAAAAAGAACTTTGATATCACGGTCCGGGTCGTTGAGGTCGCAGCCGACTGCACCCGATAAGGGAAGATGGATTAGAGCGGTCAGCCAGGCCACAAGAACCAGCGCTGTCACTCCCCTGCCTTTCCCAAAAAATTTCTTTCTGGTAATCATGGTTGCCTTCTCTTTATCGTTCCTGTTAAGACCTGCCTTTTTTCCCCGGGTTCAGGACTCCTTTAGAAAATTTTCCGGTAATAATAAATTTGCAGAACCAGCCTGGAGCTCCTGGCCTGCCGGTCGTAAAGAAACATACTGCGCAGAGCCAGGTCGGAATTCAGGCGATAAGTAATCGCTGGACCGACCAGGTAGCTCCAGCCGCCGTGCTTCAGGAGGCTTAACTGGGCTTCCAACTTAAGTCGCCCCTCCTCCAGCAGGTTTAACCCCGGCCGCAGAAAGACGAGGTGCCAGGGTAGGCCGGACCGGCGTCCCATGTTTATTTCCAGGCGGCTCTCCCAGTTGAGCCAGAAATAGGTAACATCGAGGGCCAGGCCTGACCAGGGGATAAGGGAGGACGTCTGTTCCTCCTCCGCCATTTCCTCAAGCACCCGCCCGGTGAAAGCCGAGAAGCCGAAGTTGAAGTTGTCGCGGGCGAGAACTCCGTAGGAAATACGTCCCGATAACAGGAAATTCCGCTGAAATTTCAGCTTCATGCCCGAACCGGTGGTCAGGCTGACGGCCAGGTCACCCTGGCGGAAATCACGGCTCAGGCCCAGACCCCAGTCGCGGTCGAAATTGTGGCCAAGCATGGTGGCGTCGGGAAGAAGCAGAGCATGGTTATCAAGGCTGTAATTTAGACCGAGTGCGGGTTTGCTATGCCCGAGCCAGAAATTGGCCAGACCGGTCTTAAGTCTGAAGAAAGCGTTATAGAGCTGAAACCGGAGCGGCTGGTCTTTATCTTCGTCATACACCGCTCGCAGCTGAAGAGAAAAATAACCGAGGTCGGAGCTGCGCCTGTAAAAACGGACCAGGGTTTCCAGTCCGGGTCCACTTTTTTGCATGGCATGATGAGGAAGGTATGAATAAAACTCGAATGATTTCTGGCTGAAGTTGTAGGCTGAGACTGCCTGTAACTCGAAGAAGAAAAGAGCGTTCCTGCTCTGGGCTGCGGGGAGGGGGGCGACGAAAAAGGTTACGGCGAGAATTGAACTGGCCAGAAA
>CAZDZU010000129.1:0-5572 GCA_964509995.1 uncultured Eubacteriales bacterium
TCTCTTATCAGGCATGTGGTTTACATCATCAAGGAAAATCGCACTTACGACCAGGTTCTGGGCGATGTGCCCGAGGGCAACGGCAACCCGTCGCTCTGCATTTTCGGGGAAGAGGTGACGCCCAATCAGCACCGGCTGGTCAGGGAATTTGTCCTGCTGGACAACACCCACTGCAGCGGCATCCTCAGCGCCGACGGCCATCAGTGGTCGACTACAGCCTTTGGCACCGATTACCTGGAGAAATCCTTTGCCGGCTGGCCCAGGAGTTACCCTGACGGAATGGGTCCGGATGAGGTCGACGCCCTGGCCTATGCTCCCAGCGGTTTCCTCTGGGATAATTGCCTGAAGCACGGGGTCAGCCTCTGGAATTTTGGCGAATTTGCCATGCCCGACTGCGGCTGGGCCGACCCGGGGCGCAGGGGAGAGCCAGGCTGGCTGGATTTCTGGCATGAGTATTTATACGAAAAGGGCGAAGTCAGGATCGGGAGTCAGCCCGGGATTCCTTCCATTGCTGCTTTCACCTCGGCCGGTTATGTCGGCTGGAATATGGATGTCCCCGATGTCTGGCGGGCGCGTTTTATAAAAAATAAAATCAAAGAATGGGAGGAAAAGGGGGAAATGCCTCAGCTGGTTCTGGTCTGCCTTCCGGTGGACCACACCAGCGGAACGAAAGCCGGGATGCCCACACCGAGGGCGGCCGTGGCCGATAACGACCTGGCTTTCGGCCAGATCGTGGAAGCCCTGAGCCACAGCAGCTTCTGGAAAGAGATGGTAATTATCGCCATTGAGGATGACCCCCAGAACGGATTTGACCATGTCAGCGGCTACCGGACGACCGCCTATCTGGCCGGACCCTACGTGAAGCGGGGGGAGGTCATCAGCACCCATTACAATACCACCAGCGTCCTGCGGACGATTGAACAGATTCTCGGGCTGCCGCCGATGAATCAGTTTGATGCCACGGCCAGTCCGATGTTTGATTGTTTCACCGCTGAGCCCGACTTCAGGCCCTTCACCGCCGTACCCAATCGCATTCCGCTTGATGAGTTAAACCCGGAGCCGAAAAAAATTAGTGATAAACTTCTGCGAAATAATGCCCTGGTCTCGGCCAGGCTCAATTTCCGGCAGATTGATGCCTGCCCGGAAACTTTGCTCAACCGGATTATCTGGCATTCGGTCCGGGGTTCGGCTGCGCCCTTTCCGGACTGGGCGGTGACTGTAACCCAGGATGATGACGACTGAGCGGCCATAAAAATTTCCAATGGCTGACCGGTGTCCCGGTTCCCGATTTGATATTTTCTGCATCCCGACTGATCGTCTGAAAGCGACGTTAAAGTTGAGAATTTACCAGGAGAAAAACCGCCGGGCAGGCGCCTGCCCCATCCAGCTTATAGTCCGGTTCCCATCAAAAACCGGTCGGATTTTTCCAGCCTGGCGCCCGCTCCTGGACCGGCTTAGCGGATAAAGGTATTGAACAGGAGCTTGAAGGTGCCATGAGTCTGAGCCCGGTGCTGGGCCCGCAGGCCAATCAGGATTACCTGGCCCTGTCCAAAGGCAACTTCCACCATGGCTGCCTTTCTGCTGAGGTATTGCTCTCCAACCAGCCAGCCGCTCTGCAGCAGTTCCCGCTCGGCGTAGCGAACAACAGCCCTGTATTTTTCACTGTCGTTTCCCGGAAGGATTTCATAGGCCGGACTGCCAAAAAACAGCACCAGGCCTTTTTCTGGCATTCCGTAAGCCAGGGGATTAAGGTTATCAAAGGAGGCTTTAAGAGTTGAGCCGGGACAGAAGAATTCTTTGGAATCGACGTCAGCCACCACATTTCTCAGGCGAAGGCCGAGTTTGTCCACGGCGAAATTGGCCGCCGCGCCCAGGCAGACCAGCACCCCGCCGCGGCTGACAAATTCTTTAAGCTTTTCCAGGCCATCCTGACCCAGGCCGCTCCGGTATTCGGGCGGGAAATTTGTCCAGCGTCTTGCCGTCTCCTGGCCTTCACCCATGATCATAGCTGTAGAATCCGAAGGAAGAATTAAGAGGTCGATCTTTCTGGCCAGCTGGCCGCTTTTGATATCGGCATCCTTGACCGTGATGTAGGGCAGCCCGAATTTTTCCAGCAGTAACCTGGTCCAGCCTTCGTCCATGTTTCCGGTGTAATAACGCTGGTAAAGGCCGACCCGGAGACGCCGCACCCGGTGGGTACCCTCGGCCGGCAGCGATTGCAGCGGCCAGAAATCAACTCCGGTTCTGACCGCAACGGACTCCAGAATTTGAGATGGGGCTTCGGGAACGATAAAATCTCCCGGATTGAGCTCTTCCGTTTTCAGGTCTGACCTCAAAACCTGTATTTTGCTGTCCAGAAGGAGACTGACCGCGGTGAAAGAATCGTTTAGCTGCCCGTCCAGTCGATAGCCGGCCGGCCCGCCCCGGAGCTGTCCCTTAATTTTTAGCGGCCCGGTAATCAGCTCCAGATTTGCCTCCGGCGGGTTGTCCAGCGGGTCGACTCTGACTCCCATAAATTCGGCCATCGTATGGGTGGCCAGGTCATAGGGCCGCTGGGGGGACCTATCCCTGGAACGGGTCCAGTAATTGTCCGGATAGAGGGTGCGCTGCAAAAGGTTCATAATCAGGCCCCTCTTGGGCTGGGCCAGCGAGATCAGGAATGAACCGGCGGGATAAATGATACCTCCGGACCGGAGCTCTGAAGTCAGACGATGGATTTCTATCCCGCTCTGGAGCAGGGTGTTTATCATTTTAACGGCAGTTAACCGGTCAGGCTGCGGAGCGGGAATTACAAATGCCCTGGGTGTTTCCTGGAGACCTCTTTCTATCTGTCTGGCGGCTTTAAGGTAGGCGTTGTACAGAAGAGTTTCCCGGTGGCGGGCGGCCAGGTCCAGCACCGCCCAGGCTGCTATTTTTTGTTGCTCGACAATATCGCGCAGTCGCCACCAGCCACCTTCCCAGGGATGGGGGAAATTGCTCTGGGCTTCGTAGACCGGAAACTGGAGTGATTCTCCCCTGAGCTGGTCGGGCTGGATGAAGAGCGGGCTGGCCAGACGGGCGCTGGCTGATTCTGTCAGCATACCGACAATATTATGGAAGGGAGTTATCCAGTGCCAGCCAAAATGGCCCCAGCCGGGGAACATGGCATCATTAATGATCCCTGTTTTTCCGGCTTCCTCCAGCCGGTAAGCGATGTGGCCGCCGAACCAGCTCAGCTCGCGCCACAGGAGCGGGTCGGCGTAAGGGCGAATGGGGTCGCAGTAAGGGGGAACATATAGCCTGGGACCGTAACTCCCCATATGATGGTGGTCAACGTAGGCCTGGGGCTTCCATTCCTGGTACAGGATGCGGGCGGCATAAATTGATTCCTGAAGGTTAAGAAAATCGCCGTCGCGGTTGTTGTCGTGGCCGGCATACTTATGATAGAGGTAGGGCGGAGGAGTTCCTTCGTATTCGCTGCCCAGTGTTTTCTGATACCAGTCGGCCACCATTATCTGCCCGTCCGGGTTAAAGCTCGGAATCAACAGGAAAATGACGTTGTCAAGAATCCGTCTGGTTTCGGTATCGTTCCTGGTGAGAAGATCATAGGCCAGCTCCGGGGCCATCTGGGTGCCGCCGATTTCATCGGCATGAAGACTCATCGATTGACAGATGATGGCTTTTCCCTGGCTGATCAGCCCGGGTATCTCTTCGGCGGCTGAATTTCTCGGGTCGGCAATTTTCTGGTTTATTCCTTTAATCTTTTCCAGGCTGGCCAGATTTTCGGGCGAGGAGATGATGGCCAGCAGAAAGGGATGTCCCATGGTGGTTGGCCCCATGTTAATCACTTTTATTCGCTGACTTTCTTTTTCCAGCAGACCAAAATACTCAACGATTTTATCCCAGCGGGCTATCTTCCGGTCGGCCCCGAGTTGAAAACCGAAGAAGGTTTCGGGCGGCGTGATTTTTTCTTCCGGCTCCGGCCTTCCGGGCAGAGCTGCGGTGGCAACCGAAAGAATCAGCAGAAAGAGCAGCAGACAGGAAGCTGCCCGATGATTCATAGGCAGAATTAATTTAAGGTGGTTTGGCCGTGGGTTTAAGTTCATGTCAGTTCTCCTCTGTGTTTCTATTATCTTTTTTCGGGCTTCCGATGCCAACTATTTTTTCTCTGCCGGGGCTGGAGGAACATCTCCTCAAAGTTAAAATGTATTTTTGAGTCAGTATCTGTCTTTCAGACTGAAATAATGCTGGCCTCTTCTGCTGTTTCTTTTTTTTCATTCGGGCATAGCAATTTTCGACACCCGGACAGGCCCATAAAAATAAATCACAAGACAGGAAAGGAGATATTTCCCGAGAGGGCCAGCCTGAAATGAACCTTTTATCAGAGGTTGAATCCTGTTTTTCCCGGTTGAGAAGAGCTGGTTCCGATCCTCTGCTGGCCGCAGCTACTTCCGGTTTCAGGCTTCTTCCACCAGTTTCAATCCCAGCAGGTTGCTGACCACTTCCAGTTTTCTTTTCAGGTCGCCGTAAACCGTTACTCGGTGCCAGCCGAAGCGGTCCCACTCGCGAAGCAGCCGGTTGATATTCCCCAGCGGTTCAGCGGCCAGCTTCGTCCGGCAGGCTTTATCCTCCTCCACGTTTCCGGTGGTTATCGCCTGATGGAGCACGATTTCTCCGCTTTCTGAATTCAACTCAAAGGAAGTGACGACTTCACCGGCGGGAAGAATGGACTGAATGGCCGCTCCCCTTCGGTCCTCAGAATGATTTCTGATGCGGTAAGGGTTGGCCGGGCCATTCGACCCGAAAACTCTGGTCGGGGCAACACAGTGAGCGTAGATGATCTTGTTCTGAGAAGTGTCTATGACCGGGTCAGAAATGTATCCGGGCCGGCCGGCCAGATATCCGGCCAGGAGCATCATGGTGGTTGAGGGGACATCCCCCTCGCAGGCTCCTACCAGGCCGTCATCGTTGAGCTGGCAGAAACCGAGACAGGGATAGGCGGGGAGCTTTCCGGTGTAAAAAAGACTGAGGCAATCGACGGTGATAGCCTGAGCCCTGTGGGTTCGCATCAGGTTCTGCATGGCTACGTACATCAAGCCTGATTTCCTGATTTCTTCTTCGGTGGGTTCAATAACCTTTTCGGCGTTTCTTATCCAGGTCCGGGCCCACTTTTCGGCCTGGTTGCGGTCGGCTTTAGTATAAGCTTCGTTGATTTCAGCCGAGCCTATCTTTACTACCTCGGTGCCAAAAAACTCTTTTATTTTCTGCGGATTTCCCCAGAAACCGGGGCTGTCGGTGACATCGAGAATCCGGCTCTGCCGCATTCTTTTTATGGCTGAGAAACAACTGATGGCCTCGACTGCGTCTTCAAACCGGGAAGAGGCGACTCCAGCCACCCGGTGTCCGGCCCGCCGGGAAGCCGCATATTGAATCAGAAACTCGCCCGAACCGGCATACAGGTCGTCAACCAGGATGGTGGGCCGGCCGGAGGCAGCAATGACCCCGGCCGCTCCGGTCCAGATGCCGAGGAGGTAGACCACATAGCCATCAATTCCCTGGTCCTCTTTCAGAAGATTTTCAGCTTCTTTCTGGG
>CAZDZU010000130.1:0-5566 GCA_964509995.1 uncultured Eubacteriales bacterium
GTCTTGTCAAGAAAATAACAGGCTATTTTGCTTTTTTTTACACCGTCCGGACCTCTTCAGCCAAAGAGCCGGACGTCAGGCCATTTTTACCCTTTTTCCGGGCCAGGTTAGAAGCCAGGGCTGGCTTCTCCTGTTCCCGATAACAGGGTCAGGCGGATTTCCAGGCTGGCCTGATGTCGAGATTAATTCTCGGCCTGGACTTCCGCTTCTTTTTCTTCTCTTGGCGGCAGCTCTTCCCTGAGTATAACATTGCGGTAGTACCTGAAACCAGTTCCAGCCGGGATCAGCCGGCCCATGATAACGTTTTCCTTGATCTTCCTCAGATAATCCACCTTGCCATACAGAGCGGCTTCAGTCAGAACCCTGGTTGTTTCCTGGAAGGAGGCAGCCGCGATAAAGCTATCGGTGCTCAGGGCACTTTTGGTTATCCCCAGCAGGAGCGGACGGGCCTTGGCCGGCTTCCCACCCTTTTTGAGGATTTTTTCATTCTCTTCCTGGAATTTGAACTTATCGACCTGTTCGTCCACCAGAAATTCAGTATCCCCGACCTCTTCAATCTTAACCCAGCGCAACATCTGTCTGATTATGACTTCAATGTGCTTGTCGTTGATGGTAACGCCCTGAAGCCGGTAGACTTCCTGGACTTCCCTTAACAGGTACTCGGCCAGTTCTTTTTCACCCAGAACTTTAAGGATGTCATGAGGATTGATTGGTCCATCCATCAGAGGGGTTCCGGCTTTGATCTTTTCGCCATCCGAGACCAGCAGATGAGCGCTCTTGGGAATCAGGTATTCCTTGGAACCGCCTCTTTCATTCCTGACAATGAGCCGGCGATGGCCGCGCAGCAGGTCGCCCACCTGAACCACACCGTCAATTTCCGAGATGACGGCCGGGTTTTTCGGCCGGCGGGCTTCAAACAATTCTTCAGCCCGGGGCAAGCCACCGGTGATATCCTTGGTTCTGGCTACCTCCCGTGGTATTTTGGCCAGAATATCTCCGGAGAAGACTTCCTCTCCATCTTTAACTTCCAAGTTGGCTCCCTTGGGCAGGAAGTACCTCTTTCTGACCACGGGTTCGCCCTTCTCATCCTTATTTTTCGGGTCGATGATCTCAATCATCGGCTGGAGCTTTTCGTCCTTGGGCTCCATTACCACCAGGGTTATAAGACCGGTAAAGTCATCGCGAACCTCTTCCATGCTTATTCCAGACAGGAGGTCCTTGAACCTGACCAGGCCGCCTTCTTCGGTCAGAATGAAGGTGCTGAACGGATCCCACTCGGCGAATTCCTGTCTGGCCTTGACCTGGTCGCCGTCGTTAAGAAGAACCCTGGCTCCATAAGGGACCTGATAATGCTCGATTTCCCGTCCACGATGGTCAAGAATGGCAATGCTGGCATTCCGGTTAACCACCACCAGACTTCCCTGTCTATCCTTGACCGAGGTCAGATTGTAGAATTTTAAGACACCATCGTTCTTGGCTTCCATGGCTGATTTTTCGGCTCCCCTCATGGCGATGCCACCCACGTGGAAGGTTCTCATCGTCAGCTGGGTTCCCGGTTCTCCGATTGACTGGGCGGCGATGATGCCAACCGCCTCACCCAGGTCCACCAGGCGACCGGTGGCCATATCGCGGCCATAGCAGAGCTGGCAGACGCCGCGCTTTGACTCGCAGGTCAGCACCGACCGGATCTTTACTTTTTCGATGCCAAGATTCTGAATCTTTTCGGCAATCTGTTCGGAGATTTCCTGGTTCATATCCACTATAATTTCGCCCGTATCGGGATGGGAAATCCTTTCCAGCGAAATCCGGCCGACAATCCGGTCGATGAATGGTTCTATTATTTCGCCGTTTTCCACGATGGCGCTGACATTAACACCTTTCAGCGTTCCGCAGTCATGCTGGTCGACAATTACTTCCTGGGCTACATCCACCAGTTTCCTGGTCAGATAACCTGAATTAGCCGTCTTCAGGGCGGTGTCGGCCAGACCTTTTCTGGCCCCGTGAGTCGAAATAAAGTACTGCAAGACGTTCAGCCCTTCACGCAGGTTGGAGGTGATGGGAGTCTCGATGATTTCGCCCGAAGGCTTGCTCATCAGGCCTCTCATTGCCGCCAGCTGGCGGATCTGCTGCTTGTTGCCCCTTGAACCGGAATCGGCCATTACGAACAGGGGATTAAGCTTCTTTTCCACAAAGCTGATCCGCTTCATGGAATCCATCATGGCGTTGGTTACCTTTTCGGTGACGGAGGTCCAGATTTCCACCACCCGGTTGAATCTTTCACCTGAGGAAATGGTTCCTTCCCGGTAAAGCTTCTCTATTTCCTGAACTTCTTTCTCGGCCTTCCGGATAATTTCATTTTTATCGGGCGGAATCATGAAGTCTTCGATGCCCAGTGAAAAACCGGCCCTGGTGGCATAATTGAACCCGAGCTCTTTCATCCGGTCCAGCATGGCTGTAGTCTTCTCCAGCCCGGCTTTCAGGTAAACATAATACACCAGGCTTTCCAGTCCCTTTTTCTTGAGCATGCCGTTTATGAAAGGCAGGTCTTTTGGCAACACGCTGTTAAAAATAATCCGGCCGGGGGTGGTCTCGATTAACTCACCCTTGAGCTGGACCACCGGGCAGCTGACCACGGCCTGGTCATCATAGAAGGTCTTCAGGTTCATGAAAGGACCTGAGTAGCGAACCTTGATCCGGCTGTGCAGGCTGACTTCACCGGCTTCGTAGGCCAGAAGTGCCTCCTCAAAGGTGGCGAAAATCCGACCTTCGCCCTTTTCATTCTTCTGTTCGAGCGTCAGATAATAGGAACCAAGGACCATGTCCTGGCTGGGGATGGCCAGTGGTCGGCCGTGGGCTGGCGACAGAATGTTATTGGCCGCCAGCATCAGGGTATTGGCTTCTATCTGAGCCTCAACCGACAGCGGCACATGGACGGCCATCTGGTCGCCGTCGAAGTCGGCATTGAAAGCGGCACACACCAGGGGATGAATCTGAATTGCCTTGCCCTCGATCAGGATCGGCTCAAAGGCCTGGATACCGAGACGATGCAGGGTGGGAGCACGGTTCAGCAGAACCGGGTGTTCCCGGACTACTTCTTCCAGACAATCCCAGACTTCGGGTCTTTCCTGCTCGTGCCATTCGCGGGCAACCTTGATCGAAGCGACCAATCCTCCTTTTTCTAACTTATGTAAAATGAACGGCTTGAAGAGCTCCAGGGCCATTTTCTTGGGGAGGCCGCACTGGTGGAGCTTGAGTTCCGGTCCGACCACAATCACTGAACGTCCGGAATAATCAACTCTCTTTCCGAGCAGGTTCTGACGGAATCGTCCCTGTTTTCCTCTCAGGGCTTCACTCAGCGACTTCAATGGACGGCGGTTGGCTCCGAGATGAACCCGGCCGCGACGACCATTATCAAACAGAGCGTCGACTGCCTCCTGCAGCATTCTTTTTTCGTTTCTGATGATCAGCTCTGGAGCTTTAAGCTCGATCAGCTTCTTCAGACGGTTATTCCGGTTAATTACCCGGCGGTAGAGGTCGTTGAGGTCAGAAGTGGCAAAGCGCCCGCCATCCAGCCGCACCAGCGGTCTCAGGTCGGGCGGAATAACGGGGATTACATCCAGAATCATCCACTCCGGACGATTGCCTGATTTTTTAAGCCCCTTGAAGACTCTCAACCTCTTGGCGAAACGCAGCCTTTTCTGCTGGGAGTGTTCTTTCTTCATCGCCCGGCGGAGCTTTTCGGTTTCCTTGTCTATATCGATTTTTTCCAGCAGCCTTTTTATGGACTCAGCGCCCATCCCGACTTCAAATTTATTTCCGTACTTTTCCCGGGCTTCCCGATATTCTTCTTCATTGAGCAGTTGTTTTTCTTTAAGGTTGGTATCACCGGGGTCGAGCACTATATAAGATTCAAAATAAAGGACCTTCTCCAGCTCCTTGATGGTCATGTCCAGAATCAACCCGATCCTGCTGGGCGGGCTCTTGAAAAACCAGATATGGGCCACGGGAGAAGCCAGCTGGATATGTCCCATTCTCTCTCGCCGCACCTTGGACTTGGTAACTTCAACGCCGCATCTCTCGCAGATGATGCCCCTGTACTTCATCCGCTTGTACTTGCCGCATAGACATTCATAATCATTGATCGGGCCGAAAATCTTGGCGCAGAAAAGGCCGCCTTTCTCCGGTTTGAATGTCCGGTAGTTTATCGTCTCCGGCTTGGTGACTTCACCCCAGGACCAGCTCTTTATCTTCTCAGGAGAGGCAATGCTGATTCTGATCCGGTCGAAATCAATCTTAGGCCTCGGAGTTAAAGCTTGCCTGATCTCCATCATTAATCTCCTTTGGTTGACTGAGGTATGGAAATACCCCAGGGCAACGCTTCCTCTTTCTCGCCTTTAAGCAATTCAATATTAAGGGACAGACCCTGCAGCTCGCGGATCAGAACGTTAACCGATTCCGGCAGCCCGGGCTGGAAATCAAGGTCACCCTTGACTATAGCCTCATAGATCTTGGCCCGGCCTTCAACGTCGTCAGATTTTACAGTTATAATTTCCTGGAGAGTGTAAGCGGCTCCGTAAGCTTCGAGGGCCCAGACCTCCATTTCTCCGAACCTCTGGCCACCGAACTGAGCTTTGCCGCCAAGCGGCTGCTGGGTGATCAGAGAGTAAGGGCCGGTGGAGCGGGCATGAATCTTATCATCGACCAGATGATAGAGCTTCATCATATAGATGTAGCCGACGGTAACTTCCTGGTCAAAAGGCTGTCCGGTCAGACCGTCATACAGCCTGACCTTGCCTGTTTCTGGCAGTCCGGCTTTCTTCAGCAGGGCTTTGATTTCTTCTTCCTTGGCTCCGTCAAAGACCGGTGAAGACAGCCAGAGGTTCATCTTGCGGGCAGCCCAGCCGGCATGCGTTTCCAGGATCTGCCCAAGATTCATACGGGAGGGGACGCCCAGGGGGTTGAGAACAATGTCAACCGGCGTTCCGTCGGGCAGGCGGGGCATATCCTCTTCCGGAACTATCTTGGCTATTACGCCCTTGTTGCCGTGCCGTCCGGACATCTTGTCGCCGACCGACAGTTTTCTCTTCATGGCAATGAAGACCTTGATGGCCTGGATGACACCCGGGGAAAGCTCGTCGCCCTTCTTAAGGGTATCTACCTTCTCCTTGAATTCAGCCTTCAGGGCGTCAATCTGACGCTTGACCTTGCGGTCGAGGTCTCTGATCTTCTCGTCTCTCTCAGCATCGGCCGGAAGCTTCAATTCTTCCAGGTCTTTCAGGTCGTCAAACTCCAGGATGTCCAGCAATTTCTCGGTGAGCTTGGTGCCCTTTTCAATCGTCCGGCCGTTCAGCTTGGCATTCTTGCCTACCACCTCGCCCTTGATCAGGTTCTTAATGCGGCGCCATTTTTCTTTTTCCAGGATTTCAATTTCATCTTCCAGGTTTCTCTTTATTTTGGCGATTTCTTCCTTTTCGATAATCTTGGCCCGCTCATTCTTTTCCTGGCCGCGCCGGGTAAAAATCCTGACGTCGATCACCGTGCCTTCCACTCCCGGAGGGCAGTACAG
>CAZDZU010000131.1:0-1806 GCA_964509995.1 uncultured Eubacteriales bacterium
GTCCTGGTTTATCAGGCTGAAGGAATCTTCCGGGAAGCCATTAAGCCCCAGGTTGGCTCTGGCCGTGTCCAATGCTTTTTTCGAATAATCGACCAGGTCCACCCGCAGAGCTCCCCCTTTTAAGGCCGCCACAGCAAAGCCCCCCGTATAACAGAAGCCGTCAAGGACTTTCAAACCACCGGATAGAGAGCGCACCAGCTGACGCATTTCCCGCTGATCAAGAAAAAAGCCGGTTTTCTGCGATTCGGTCAGGAAGACTTTGAACTTCAGTCCCTGCTCTTCAACCAGTACCGGCTCTTCAAAAGTTCCGGCCAGCAGGCCCTCAAACTCAGCCAGGCCCTCTTCCCTTCTTGATGGTATCAGCGATTTTTCATAGACATAGGCGGGATTGAGTATTTCGGCCAGCAGATCCAGTATCCGGTCCTTGATTTTTTCCATTCCCAGGGTAGAAACCTGAATTACCAGGCCGGGCCCATAGCGGTCAACCACCAGTCCCGGCAGGTTATCGCTTTCCCCATTCACCAGCCGGACCGCTTCTGCCTGCGGGTAAAGGCGCTCTCTCAGCCGGACCGCCTGTTGAAGATTTTTCTTCAGGGACTGTTCCGGGCTCTCCTGACCGAAACTCAGCATCCTTCCGGCGAGCGAGCACCTCTCATTGAAATATCCATGACCCAGAAGCTGGCCGGCGGCCGAGTAAACGGGGTAAATTCCGCCGTTGATGAAATTTTCAGGATAGGATTGGATGGCTCCGGAGAAAATCCAGTGGTGTCGGCTGAGGAGGGATTTTTCCCGGCCGGGCTTAAGAACTACGCCGTTTCTGGCAGCTGGCTTTTCTTTTGTTTTTCTCTTCTGTAAGTTTTTCACCATGTTTAATTCTCGGTATTTTCCCCGTCCATATTATCCACCATCTAATAAGAATCTGGCAATCAGTCCGGAGTCAGCCAAGAAGATTGCGGGCAGCCAGTTTCAGAACCAGGTCCCGGTCGGCTGGAAGCAGGTCATATTCGTTGAGCTTTTCCGGTTTGATCCAGGCATACCGGCGATGGGAGGTCAGGCTTATATTTTCCGATTCCAGGCAGGCTTCGAAAGCCATCAATCTGCCGCCGGTTTCGCCGGGCAGGGTGACTGATTCCAGAAACCGGATAACCCTGATGGGTACTCCCATTTCTTCTCTGATTTCCCGGGCGAGAGCCTGTTCCGGGGTTTCTCCCGGTTCAACCTTGCCCCCGGGAAATTCCCAGCCGGCTCCAGTCATTCCCTGATTTCTTTCGGCCAGCAGCACCCGGCCTTTTTTCTTAAATATCGCTGCCACCACTATCATCGGCAATTAATTCTGCCCTACCCCGCCCGCAGTGTCAACCGGGCACGAATTTTCGCCGGCCGTTGATTGTCAGCAGGAGTTTTTGCTGGTAATATAAGTTTTCAAAGATGTCTGTCTCCGGGGACGTGTCAAGATGAAAAACATGATCTATGATCTGGAGCGGTTGATGCCTGCTCCTCCAGCCAGCTATGAATGCCTGAGGACTCCCCTGCCGATTATGGTTGACGGCGACCTCAATAAACCAGCCTGGAGTAAAGCCCCCCGTTCAGAAAGATTTGTGGACCTGGTCACCGGAAGTCCGGCCCTGCTCGATACCAGGATTGCCGCCCTCTGGGATGACGAATTTTTTTACCTGGCCTTCTTCGTTGAAGAACCGGATGTCCAGGCTCACCTTTCGGAGAGGGATTCGTTCCTCTGGCTGGAAAACGATGTGGAGGTGTTCATTGCCGGTCCCGATTGCTACTATGAGCTTCAGGTGAATGCTC
>CAZDZU010000131.1:1816-5444 GCA_964509995.1 uncultured Eubacteriales bacterium
GTCCTGACGATCGCGGGGCAGCAGGCCCTCAGGCCCGGCAGCTTTTTCGACCGGCCGGAGTTTGACCTGTAGCGCCGGCAGGTGGACGTCCTGGGCGGCTTTCAGGATGCCTCGCGCTGCGGACGTCATCCGCGGGGCCGACGCTGGGCTTTTATGGACTGGGATTTTCCCGGTCTGAAATGGGCGGTCAGGGTTGATGGCACTCTGAACGATTCCTCTGACG
Source organism: uncultured Eubacteriales bacterium (assembly GCA_964509995.1). Lineage (GTDB taxonomy): Bacteria > Acidobacteriota > Aminicenantia > Aminicenantales > Saccharicenantaceae > Saccharicenans. Next base: position 2,040 of record CAZDZU010000131.1, read on the forward strand.
TCGACCGTGGCTGGACGGTGGAACTGGCTTTTCCCTGGAAAGGGATGGCGGTCCTGGCTCAGGGGCGGCCGCTTCCTCCGGGCGAGGGAGATGTCTGGCGGATGAGCTTTTCCCGGTTTGAAACCCTAACCGCTGGCGGCCGTCGACTGGAACCTTCTGCCGGCTGGGCCCTCAATGCTCATGGAGTTTATGATTCTCATATACCAGAATGTTTTTCCCGCGTTGTTTTTTCGCGGAAGGAAATTGAAATTTAAGGAGACAGTATGAACCCGGAAACAAGAATAAGGGTTGTTTTCCTGACCCCAGAGATGGCTCCGCTGGCCAAAACCGGAGGGCTGGCTGATGTAACAGGAGCTCTGCCCAGGTACCTTGCCCGTAAGCCTCAGCTGGGGGTGGCCGCCATTATGCCTTTTCACCGCGAGGTCAGAAAAAAGAATCTGCCCCTGAAGCCGGTCTTGGGGCAGTTGACGGTGGACTGGCCCGGTCAGGAAAAGACTTTTTCCGTCCAGGAGTTTCAGTCTGAAGGTTTCAAGGTGTATCTTATAGACAATCCCAGCCTTTTCGACCGTGATTACCTTTACAGCACTCCAGAGGGGGATTATCCGGATAACGGTGAGCGCTTTGCCTTCTTCTCTCTGGCCGCCCTGGAAACCCTCCGGGCACTCTCTCTCCAACCGGACATAATTCATGCTCACGACTGGCAATCTGCCCTGGCTTTTGCCTATCTCCGGCATCGGATGTCCGGAGATGTCTTTTTTAAGAATAGCAGGCTTCTTTTTACCATCCACAATCTGGCCTATCAGGGCCTTTTTCCGGCCGACCTGCTCGGCCGGGTCGGACTGCCCGACCACCTGTTCAACTCCGAAGACCTGGAATTCTATGGCCGGGTCAATTACCTTAAGGCCGGCCTGCTGTATTCCGATGCCATCAGCACTGTCAGCCCGACCTACAGCCGGGAAATTCAGACAGCAGAATTTGGTTGCGGCCTGGACGGTGTGCTGCGTAAGAGGTCGGAGCGCCTGTTCGGGATTCTCAACGGCATTGATTATCTAGAGTGGAATCCAGAAACCGACCCGGCTCTGCCGGCCCATTATTCAAAGAATAACCCGGCCGGAAAATCGGTCTGCAGGATTGAACTTCTCAGAAATTTTAATTTCCCGGTGGATTCTGCCCGTCCGGTTGTGGGCATGGTTTCCAGGCTGGCCGGGCAGAAGGGCTTTGACCTGCTGGTCAGGAGTCTCGATGACCTGCTGAAAAAAGAACTCTATCTTGTGATTCTGGGAACCGGAGAAATAGAGATTCAGAACTTATTGATTGAAGCCCAGAAAAAATATCCCGACCGTCTGGGTCTCAAGATTGCCTTCGACGACCGCCTGGCCAGGTTGATCTATGCCGGAAGCGATTTCTTTCTGATCCCCTCCCGTTATGAGCCCTGCGGCCTGACCCAGATGTACAGCCTCCGCTACGGAACGGTTCCGGTGGTAAGAAGCACCGGCGGGCTGAAGGATACCGTGCTTGAATTCAACCCGGCCACTCTTCAGGGCAATGGTTTTCTGTTTCAGGAATATCAGACCGCTTCCCTGGTCGAAGCCGTCTCTCGGGCGCTGACTTTTTACCGCCAGGAACCTTTCTGGTCCCGTCTGGTGGAAAATGGTCTGAAAAGCAACTTTTCCTGGGAAAAGTCGGCCGAAGATTATTTTAACCTGTATCGCCAGATGCTCAGCTGGAGGGAGACTCGTTCTTTCTGAGGTATTCAGCGGCCACCTCCGGCGGCACCGGGTTGATGTAGAAACCGGTTCCCAGTTCAAAACCAGCAACTTTCGTCAGAATTGGCATTACTTCGATATGCCAGTGATAATAAGAATCAATACCCGGCCAGGCCTTTTCCGAGACCTGGGGATTAGGGGCATGATGGTAAACGAGGTTGTAGGCCGGGTCTCCCAGCTGGAACCTTAACCTCCCCAGAGCCTGTTTAAGGGCTTCGGCCAGGAAAACCGTCTCCTCATCGTTTATGGCCCGGAAGAAGGCTGAATGCCTTAGCGGGAAGATAGCCATTTCAAAAGGAAAGCGGGAAGCGTAGGGAGTCAGCACGGCAAATTTCTCATTTCGATAGACCAGTCGCTCTCCGGCTGCCTGCTCTTCTCTCAGCATCCGGCAGAAGACACACTCCCGGAACTGATTGCGGTAAAGTCGTTCCGCTCCATAGATTTCTTCTTTGATTCTCTTCGGAACTATGGGGGTAGCGATAAGCTGGGAATGAGGATGAGCCAGCGAGGCTCCGGCTTCTTTCCCTTTATTCTTAAATATCTGGACATACTGATGGTGATAGACCTCTTCGATATTGATCGTTCGTTCCCGGAAAACCCGGATAATCCGGGCCAGGTTGTCAAGAGGCAGGCCGGACATTTCCTGATTATGGTCAGGGGTTTCGATGATGACTTCGTGCACACCCACTCCTTCCATCCACTGGTATGAGCCTCTGGCCTTCTTGGGCGGCGGCGAACCAGGCTGCAGGGCCGGGAACTTGTTGGGGACCACCCGGATGGTCCAGCCCGGCTGGTCGGGCCGGGAATTATCTTCTCTGACGGCATAGACCTCGGGCGGAGTTTTGGATTCATTGCCGGGGCAAAAAGGACAGAAGGCCGGACTCTCTTTTTTCGGCTCTGAAATTTCCGCCGGGCGGAAATCATCCGGCCTCTTGCTTCTTTCGGTGGATATTATTACCCAGCGACCGGTCAGTATGTCTTTTCTGAGTTCAGGCATTTTCTCTAAACCTTTCAGTCTCCTCCGGCCTCAATCGGCCAGAAGCTCCCTGATTTTGGTCTTCAATTCATCCAGGGAGGAAGATTTAATGAGGTAGGCGTCTGCAGCCCAGGTCATAAAGTCGCCCTTATAACTCTGGTAGGCAGTGTTGATGATGATCGGAATATCCTTCCTCATGCCCATGATGCTGGAAATGAGCTCGATTCCGTCCTTGCCGGGCATCCTGATGTCGGTGATGATCAGGTCAAAGCCGCCCGACCGGACAAGTTCCAGCGCCGATTCGGCGTCTGCGGCCAGGACCACCTCATAGCCCTCTCCGGTTAATTCTTCCTGATAGAGCAGGCTTAAACTCTTGTCGTCTTCGACCAGTAATATTTTTTTCATGAAGCCCCCCTTTCTCTCGCCAGAAAATAGAGTCTGAACATTGTGCCCCGCCCCGGTTTGCTCCGGACCTCAACCTTGCCGCCGCAGGATTCCAGAACCCTCCGGACGAAAAGCAGCCCCAGCCCCAGACCGCTTTCCTTGGTGGAAAAGAAGGGGCTGAACATCTTTTCCAGGCTCTTCTCGTCCAGACCCGGGCCTGAATCCTTGATGGTTATGGTCACCCATTTCCTGTTCCTCTGACAGGCCCGGATATATACC
>CAZDZU010000132.1:0-5440 GCA_964509995.1 uncultured Eubacteriales bacterium
GGCTTAAAATGGAGAGACTACGATGGCTAAATTGCAAACAAAACTTGACACGACCATATTCTCTAAATATGATCTTATACAGCAGGAGGAAAAATGAAGAAACTATTTATTCTAACCGTGGCCGCTTTAACGGTCCTGGCCCTTACTTCTTCGGCCCAGCCCCAGGGCAAGAAATGGGAACTGGGCATTGCCTTCGATTTTAGCAGCACCAGCACTTCTGAATCATCCGAGTCCTTTGAAATTTTAACCATCCCGGTGCGGGTGGGGTATTATTTCTGGAAAGGCTTTGAGGTAGAGCCAGAATTTTTCCTGTTCAAGGTTGAAGACAGCGATACGGGATATCAGTTGAACCTGAACGGGCTCTACAATTTCAGGACTTCCAGTTCATTCCGACCGTTCATCCTGGCCGGCCTCGGGATCAATAATGGAATTAAATTCGGCCAGGTGATGGAAGCCAGCAGTGAGGTAAATGGTTTTATAATCAATGCCGGGGCCGGGCTTAAATATCTGGTTGGAAACACGGCCGCCTTCAGGCTGGAATACCGTTACTCACGCAATCGCCTCAAGGATGACTATGGCTACGTGGAGAAATTCAATCACCACCAGTTTTTCATGGGTGTATCCATATTCTTCTGATGACTCGAACCTTAGCCCTCCAGCTTGATTTTCGCTGGGGGGAGAGGCCTTGAAGTATTGAATCAATCTATTCGCGGTTTATCTTAATGGCTGATCCTGACTCCCCGACAGTCTGCTTATTGACCGACCAGCCCGATTGTGTTTAAATTATCAGGTGCCGCCGGGGTGGCGGAATTGGTAGACGCAAGGGACTTAAAATCCCTCGGGGCGTGAGCTCCGTGCCGGTTCGAGTCCGGCCCTCGGCATTTTTTTATCTGAGATATCCAGCATAACCCCGGGAAAAGAAAAGACTGGAAAATCTAACGGTATAAAAACCTCCCCTTCCCCGAATGATCCAGTCACCCTGTGTTGACAGACTCGGATGCCGGGACTAACCTGGAGTTGGAGGGGAAATGAAGCCGACTGAAGAATTGAAAAATGAACACCTGGCCATCAGGTTTATGCTGGAGATAATGACAGATATGTCCCGAAGACTGGAAGCCGGTCAGGGGGCTGACCTCAAAGACCTCAACGATGTCCTTGCTTTCTTAAGGATCTTTGCTGACCGCTGCCACCAGGCCAAAGAAGAACAGCTTCTGTTCCCGGCCCTGGAAAAGGCCGGGGTGGCCCGGGAACGGGGGCCAATCGGCATAATGCTGGATGAACATCAGGCCGGACGGAGCCTGATTAAGGACATGGATGATGCTTTGAATGGTATGGCCCGGAGTGAAGACAGAGCCGGCCTGAATTTCGCCCGCCAGGCCAGAGCTTATGCTGAACTTCTGTCAGGACACATAGACAAAGAAGATAACGTTCTCTTTCCCCTGGCTGATACCCGGCTTGACAGGAAAACTCAGGACAGTCTTAAAAAGGGGTTTGAACGGATAGAACGTGAGGTTATCGGGCCCGGCCGCCACCGGGAATTTAAGCGCCTGGTGGGCAGGCTGGGAAAAAAATACCTTAAAAAAACTGAATCCGCGTGAAACCATAATTTGAGAGAAGACCTCCGATGAATGAAAAAGACCTCAGCCGGATGAGCGACGAAGAGCTCAAAGAATTCATCAAGAGATTCTACGACCAACTGGACAAAGAGCCCGACTGCTCTGTCTGTCCGGTAACCTCCTGCCCCCGCCGCCGTTCAGCCTTAATTCATGAAAACGGAGAATTTCCGGATGAAGAAGGAAGCCAGAACCGGAATCGGGGTTCTGGATAAAGCAGAAAACCCGCGATCAATACTCCCCGCTAACTCTGAACAATTTTCATTTCCCAGCTCAGAGACAGAGCTTTTTTGAGAGTGGCACTGACTCCGCAATATTTATCCTGAGACAGCTCTATGGCCTGTTTGAGTTTTTCAGGAGATAGGTTTTTCCCGGTAAATTCATAGACAATATGTATTCGGTAGAACTGCCGGGGATGCTCGGCTGTCAGGTCGCCTTCAACCACCACCCTGAATTTTTCCACGGGCATCCTCATCTTCTGCAGCATGGAAATTACGTCCATGCCGGTGCAGCCCGCCAGGGCCACCAGCAACAGGGGTTTGGGCCGCGGTCCCCGGCTACGACCGCCATAATCTGCTGGAGTATCGAGAATTATCCGGTGTTCGTCCACAGCGGTTTCAAAAGCCACTCCATCGAGCCAGTCGGCCACGATGATTTCCCTTCCGGCCATGATGATTGACCTCCTCAAGGGGTTAGCCATAAAAATTATAGCCGGTAAATGAAAAGCAGTGTATTGATTTCTTTCCCTGACTGCCGGGCAGAGATTGAATCCAGGTCAGATCTTCGGGGGGGGGTGGCTGAGCCAGGTTCTTAGATTCCCGGCCGAGCCCCGCCCGAGAAATAAATCTGAGAAAGAATGGACTGACCTTGTTCTCCATTAGAATGGACCTTTAAGTCCCCAATCCCGAAAGGTGGGCCGCGGTTAAATGAGGCCGGTCAACTAACCCCGGCCAAGAACAATCCAGCCCACAGTTCAGCCGGCAGAACTTAAAATTGGTCAGAACCGAGTGCCCGTTTGCTTATCCAGCTCTTTTTAAGTTATATTAGTTGACCGGCATTAACCAGAAAAGCCGAGCGTTGACGGAGGAGAGTTATGAAAAAACGCAGTCTTCTTTTCATTATACCGGTCATTCTTCTCCTGGTCCTGGCCCAGATTCTTCAGGCTGCCGACCGGAAAGAGCTCAACTGCTACACGGTTCTCGTGGGTAAAAAAGCCAGCGCCGACGGTTCGGTTATGGTCGCTCACAATGAAGATGATAGCGGCGACATTATCCTCAACGTCAGGAAAATCGCTCCCCACAACTACGGCCCGGAGGTCAAAATCAGCCTGGGCCACGGCGCTACCTATCAGACCGGGGGACAGACCAACGGCTTTATCTGGATCGAGGCCTCAACTCAAGAATTCGCCGACAGCTTTGTCAACCAGTATGGGGTGGTCATAACCTCCGATGCCTGCGCCTCGCGCGAGAATAACGAAGATTACACTGACGGAGGCATCGGTTACATGCTGAGGAGAATTGTGGCCGAAAAGGCCCGGACCGCCCGGGAAGCGGTCAGGCTAGCCGGCGAGCTGATAGAAAAATTCGGCTACCGTTCTTCCGGAAGAACTTACTCCATTGCCGACAGGAACGAGGCCTGGATGCTGGCCGTTATTCGGGGCCGGCACTGGTTTGCCCGCCGGGTGCCTGATGACGAGGTAGCCATCATTCCCAACTATTACACCATAAGGCAGATCCGGCTGGATGACCCGGAAAACTTCCTGGGAAGTCCCGATATCATCGACTACGCCCGAAAGAACGGCTGGTATGACGAAGAAAAAGACGGACCTTTCGATTTTAAAAAGGTCTTCAGCCGGCCTTCCCGCCGCGAGCCGGTGTTCGACGGCAACAGCCTGCGTCTGTGGAGGGGGCTGGTTATGCTCAGCGGACAGAACTGGAAGGTCGAAGACGATTTCCCATTTTCTTTCAAACCGGCTGATAAAATAACTGCCGAGAAACTGCTGTCCCTGCTCCGCGATCACTATGAGGGGACCGAATACGATGCCACCAGCGGATATAAAGAAGGCAGCCCCAATCTGACCAGGTTCCGCACCATCTGCACCAGTTCCACCATCAATTCTTTCGTGGCCGTGCTGAACGACCAGAAACCTGAACCGATTGCCACCCTGCTGTGGCTGGCCCTTGGCAAGCCTGACACTACCATTTACCTGCCCATCTATTACGGAATCGAAAATATGCCCGAGGGTCTGGGAACAGGCCCGGCTGTGCACAATTACGAACTCTTCTACCAGCAGCACTTCCAGCCGGAAGAGCTGATAGCCGCCCGCGACCGGCTGCTCCATACCAGGGTGCTGAGATTGGAGAGGGTGGTAGAAGGCAATTACGGCCAGATGATCCAGGTGGTCAAGGCAGAACTCCGCCCGCTGGAAAAAGAATACCTGAACGGACAGAAACTTTTTGAATCGAAGTTCAACGACTTATATCGTAAGAGTCCTTCTGACGCTATTAAGACTCTGGACAGATATGTCAGCTCAGCCTTCAACCGGCTGAACAAAATTTATAAGAAACTGGAAGCTAAATACTGATCGGTTTTCCGAAGATAACGGGAACGAAGTATAAAAAAAATATGTAAACCCGGCCACTTTAATCTGCCCGGCACTCTGTCCTGAAATGAGGCCTGCTCTGAGGTAATTTAACCCGGCAATTTTTTTCGGTCGGCCGTCAGAAAGCAGCTAAAGCGGTCCCCCAGCCACAGCAGTTACAAAAAAATCAGGGTTAGTATTTCTGATTATTTGCTAATATTTCGTTCCAACTCGTCTCCGTCAGCGAGACCCGAATCACAAACCTTTAATTTTTTCCATCTGTCCGCACGGCCATTGCTGGCCAGCCGGGGCACCTGTCATCTTCTTTTATCTTATATAGACCTCATCCAGCAGCATCCAGGCTTTCTGCCCGGCGTTGCGGAAACCATCCGGAACCGTGCCCACATTAAAGGCTTTAACCCTCACGAATCGGCCCTCTGAACCGCGAAGAGAAATATAGAGCGATTTCTGGGACGGTCCCTGCGGTTTTTCGGGCAGGGCATATTCCTTCTCGGCAACTTCTTCAAACTTGCGACCGTCCAGCGATACTTCCACCACCACTCTGGCGGGCAGAAAGATTCCGGCGTTATTATTCTCCAGACAGCTCAGTTCCAGCTCGTACAGGTCCTGTTTTCGCCCGAGGTCCAGAACCACTACCAGGTCATTGCCCTCATAACCCTGCCAGTTCTGGTCCCTGGCTTCAGGCCTGGCTTTTACCAGGTCAACCAGAGTCTTCTCCCCGGCTGCCCCGGGACGGGATGAAGCTGGCGGGCTGAAATAGACTATGTCTTTTACCGGATAGGACTGACTGTAAAAAGCAGAAGCTACCGGACTCGGTTGTCGCCTCGGATGAAAAGCGATGGCCTTAAGAACAGCGGTGCCTCTGATTGTAATCGGGCCTTCATAAACCGGAGATTTTTCGGTGGGCTCGCTTCCATCCAGTGTATAGTGAATTTCGGCTCCCTCCAGTCCCGCGGAGATGTTCACCCTGGCCGGTTCTGACGGACTGACATAGGCCCGGTCGGATTTGATAACCGGCAGGGGGACCACCTGCCATCTTTCATAGTCCTCTGGATTTCTTTTCAGCACGTCAAAAAGATCGGTAACCGGCCGGCTGTTATCGTTTTCGTTCCAGGAAACCGTCATGGCCAGAATCTTGATTTCAGGATTGTCCGGTAACTTAACGGTCCGGACTCCTGCCGGTAGCTCCAGCCCGTACTTGAACATGTATCCATAAATATAAGGC
>CAZDZU010000133.1:0-5417 GCA_964509995.1 uncultured Eubacteriales bacterium
GGCTTACCGTGAAACCATCACCGCCAGGGCTGACTTTGATTATACGCACAAAAAGCAGACCGGCGGAGCTGGACAGTTTGGACGGGTCATCGGTTATCTGGAACCTTTTGAAGGCCAGTATGAATTTGTCAATCAAATTAAGGGCGGGCGCATTCCGCGGGAATTCATCCCCTCCTGCGACAAAGGCTTCCAGGCCATGCTCAAGAAAGGACAGCTCATCGGCAGTCCGATCATCGGCCTGAGGGTGGTCCTTACGGACGGCCAGTACCATCCGGTTGACTCCTCGGACATCGCCTTCCAGATGGCGGCCCAGGGTGCCTTCAAGCAGGTCTACAGAAAAGCCAGACCCCAGATCCTGGAGCCCATTATGAAGGTGGTGGTGGAAACTCCTTCCGAATTCTCGGGGAACGTCTTCGGCAGCCTCAACCAGCGCCGGGGCATCATCGTCAGCTCGATTGAAGACGGCACCTATTCCAGGATTGAAGCTGAGGTCCCGCTAAGTGAAATGTTCGGTTATTCCACGGTCCTGAGGTCGATGACCCAGGGCAAGGCCGAGTTCACCATGGAGTTTCTGAAATACAACCGCCTGCCGGCTTTCCTGGCCGAGCAATTGATGGAAGAACACCGGCAGAAGCTGGAAGCCGAAGAAAAGGAATAGCGGGTTCAGGAGAAAAAATGGTCAAGAAAATTCTTTCCGCCAGAAGCCCCATCAAGACTCTGGAAAAAAATCTCAGGGGCGGATTCGGCCCGGGCCACCTGGGAGTTTTTGCGTCCAGAAAAGGCGTGGGCAAAACCGCCTGTCTGGTTCAGATTGCCCTCGACCGGCTGTTTGAAGAAAAACCGGTCATCCACGTCTCCTATGCCAGCCGGGTTGATTACATCATCAGCTGGTACAAAGAACTTTTTAAGAAACTGGCCAGCCGGAAAAATCTGGCCTCGGAGATGGAAGTTCACGACCGGATAGTCAGGAACCGGGTCATCCTGAATTTCAGGCAGGAGGGAATGAAAACCGAACAGGTGCTGAAGAGCATAGAAGCCCTGCTCGGTCCGGGTAATTTTTCCGCCCGGATCATCATCGTCGACGGATTTAATTTTTACCTGCCCGGCGCTGATGATTTGGCCCTGTTCAAAAAATTTGCCGCCGACCGACAGCTTGAATTCTGGTTCAGCTGCTCACTCCGGGGCGAAGACCCGCTTTTCGATGACCAGGGTCTGCCCTTCGTCCTGAAGGATTATCTGCCCTCGCTGGACATAATCATCACCCTGGAACACGATAACGGCCGGGTCCGGTTAAACCTGGTCAAAGACCATGACCAGATTATAAGCAAAAAGCTCCGCCTGGAGCTCGACCCCCAGACCCTGCTTCTGACCCGAATCTGATCGAATTCATCCGCCAGGCTCAGATCCTGAGCCAGTACGGACCTGTTTTTCCCTCAGGCGGGCCAGTCTGCTCAGGACCGGCATTGGGAGTAAAGTTGAAACGTTACCAGCGGCCTTTCTGTCCGGGCTCCATCTATTCTGAGATAAACCCGATTCTGCGCGGAATACAAAAGTCCAGAATTTTATTCTGAAAGGGAGAAGGGCCAGCCGGTTCCGCTCAGCCTGAATTTTCTTGACCTTTATCCGGTCGCAGAATATCATAGGATTCGGCAGGATTTTCATCCTGTCGGTTGTGATTAATGACACGGCTGTCGGTCAGCATAAATCAACATCTGGAGGTAACCATATGGCGAAAAAATTATGCCTTATCCTCATCGGGATGGTGTTCATGAACGCTGTCTTGCAGGCCTCCTTCACCAGACAGGACATCAAAGTCCACAAGCTCGATAACGGCCTGAAAATCATCTTTTTTGAAGACCACAAAATTCCCAGTATTTCCTACTACACCTTTTTCCGGGTGGGTTCTCGCAACGAACGCCCGGGCCTGACCGGCGTCTCCCACTTCATCGAACATATGATGTTTAACGGCACCGAAAAGTTCGGGCCCGGAGAGTTTGACCGCATCATGGAGTTCTACGGTGGAGCCAACAATGCCTACACCAGTGACGACCTTACTGCTTATACCGACTGGTTCCCGCCCCATGCCCTGGAAAAGATGATCGAAATGGAAGCCGACCGGATGCAGGGGCTGATCTTTGACCCGGAAGTTTTTGAATCCGAACGCGGAGTGGTGGCTTCCGAAAGAAGAATGGGTGTCGAGAACAACAACGAAGCCATCCTGTATGAAAATGTTCGGGCCACGGCTATCATGGCCCATCCTTACCACTGGGATGTTATCGGCTGGATGAGCGATATTCTGAGCTGGCGGCGGGACGAAGTTATGCAGTATTACCGAACCTACTACGCCCCCAACAATGCCGTTCTGGTGGTGGTCGGCGATTTTGACAGCCAGAAGACTCTGGAGCTTATTAAAAAATATTACAGCGGCATTCCAGCCCAAACCCCACCACCCCAGGTTACCACCGCCGAGCCGCCGCAGATGGGCCGCAAGGAAGTGGTCATAAAGAAGGAAGCTCAGACCCCATCCTTCCTGGTCGTCTATCATGCTCCCCGCTGCCAGGACGCGGACTTCTTCGCCCTGTCGATCCTGGAAAAACCGCTGCTTCAGGGAGAGAGCAGCCGGCTTTACCGCCGTTTAGTTCGCGATGAGCAGCTGGCCATTTCTGTTTATGGTGGGACCGAGGAAAAAATCGACCCCTATCTTTTCAGCATCAACGTCAAGCCCAGACCGGGAGCGGACCTGGATAAAATTGAAAAAATCATTGACGAAGAACTGAATAAGATAATTGTTAAGGGCATTACCGAGCAAGAATACCAGAAGGCAATGAACATCATCCGCAGCGATTTTTATTTCAGCCTGCAGACCAACTCCGGCAAGGCCAACCTGCTGGGAGCCAGCGAACTTCTGTTCGGAAGTTTTGAACATCTCTTCACGATAGTTGACCGCTATTCTCAAGTGAAGCGGGAAGACATTCCGGCTGTGGCCAAAAAATATTTCCACGAACTCAATAAAACCGTGGGCAAACTTATTCCCCAGGGAGGAAACTGATGATAAAAAAGATAATCTCATTGCTTCTTTTTACAATATTATTGATTTCGGTGGTGACCATGGCTTCTGAAAGACTGCCAAAGCCAGAGAAGATAGTTCTGGATAACGGGCTGACGGTTTATTTCCTCAAGAACCCGGAGCTTCCGCTGGTCAGCTTCAGGGTGCTGATACCGGGAGCCGGAAGCGCCTTTGAACCCCGCGGCTACGACGGACTGGCCAATCTGACCGCCACCCTGTTGCTTAAAGGCACGGCAAAAATGAGTGCCGAGGAGATAGCCGAAGCCCTGGATTTTATGGGAGCCAGGCTCAGAGTGACTGATGCGGAAGAATATGCCGCAGTCTACGGTGAATCTCTTTCCGAACATCTGCCGAAGCTGCTGCAGATTGCGGCCGACTGCCTGATTTCCCCGGCCTTTAAGGAAGATGAATTCAAAAAGGAACTCGCCAGAAAGACTGACACCCTTAAGTCGCTCAAGGACAATCCCGGCTCGGCCCTGCGGCTTTATTTCAGGAAAGCCTACTTCGGAGATCATCCATTCGGCAATCTCTCGACCGGCACCGATTCCTCATTGAAGAAGATGTCGCTCGAGGAAATAAAGAAATTCTATTCCAGTCGCTACCGTCCGGATCTGGCGATAATGGCGGTGGTCGGAAATATCGATAAGGAACCGCTGTTAGAGCTGCTTAATAAAACCATCGGCCAGTGGCCAAAGCCGGCCGCAGCACCTTTACCAGTGAATATCCCGCCGGTTCCGGCACCAAAAGGAAAGAAGCTGATTCTGGTCGACAAGCCCGATGCCACCCAGAGCTATTTCGCCCTGGGTTCGCGCGGCCTGGCCGTGGCTGATCAAATGTCATCCAGAGCCAGCTTGATGAATATCCTGTTTGGGGGACGGTTTACTTCCTGGCTGAATACCGAACTCCGCATCAAAAGAGGGCTGACCTACGGCGCCAGCAGCAGCTTTCAGTCCTGGAAAATCGGGGGTATCTTCTTGGCCTCTTCCTACACCCAAAATGATAAAATCGGCGAAATGCTCGACATCACCTTCGACCTGTTGAAAAAAGCCAGGGAGAAAGGGCTCAGCGAAGAAGAAGCCGAGAGTGCCCGGAATTACCTCCTCGGGCAATTCCCCCAGACCTTAGAGACCAACAGCAGCAAGGCCGGAGCTTATCTGAGGATTATCTTTTACGACCTCGGGTTTGATTATTACGACAGATACCTGAACGAGATAACCGGCGCCCGGGCTCGTGACCTGAACCAGGCGGCGAAGCTTCTTCCGGATAAAGATTTTGTCTTAGTGGTGGTGGGCAAGGGTGATGAAGTGCGAAAGATTCTCAGCAAATATGGTCAGTTCCAGGAGAAAAAAATCACCGACCCCGACTTTTAAGAATTGATAAAAGCAAAAATGCCATTGGTGAAACATCATTAAATAGCGATATGCAGGTTTAGCCCGAGCTTCAGAAAAAACTTTGTCCGCGACCTTGTTTTATCAGGCTGATCTATCTCCAATTATGTTTGACCTGGTACTTAGCTATGCTCATCAACCCGCCCCTTCAGAGAGGCCAGACCCTGCCGCGATTATCACCCCGAATGCTGGCAGCTATTTTTTGCAGCTCAACCACTATTTCTATCTTTTTCTCAAATGGCAGCCTGGCCAGCTGGCGCCGGCGCCGGCGTTTCTTCTCAAAAATGTATTCTGCTAATTTTGCCACATCATTTTTCATCGCCGGCTTCCTCAATCTTTCTTAGTCTGTCCAATAGCCCAAATTTTTCAAGAATTGCCCAAAGTTTCGCCCTATCAACCGCTCCGCTCTCCAGAAGCCTGATAGCTCGCTCCCGGTCTTTTGCTCTCCAGGTCTGCAAGGCAATCGCCGTCAGATACTCTGCTTTGATTATCTTAACTTCCACATCTTCATACTTCACCGAATCAGAATTCAAGACAGCCTCCCGGACGAGTTCGTTGTAGGCAGGGATAAACTGGACCGGAAATCCTTCTATAAGGATAGCTTCTGCATCCGGAGCATAGCCTCGCTGGCGGGCAAACTCATAGATTGGCGCAAGTTCCTCCATCCCCTCTTTGACGGGAATGAAAAAAACGTCCAGGTCATATGTCAGGATGGGCTCTATATAATATGTGGCGGCAATACCTCCGCCGATGGCATAATTTTTAATGAGCCCCAGATGCATCATCTCATTGATGACCGATAATGCTCTTTCCATTCAACTTAACCCTGTTATATTTTATTTCAATTTTAAGCAAAATAAAACCCAGTCCTGACCTATTCTGTTGCTCATCCCCAAAAGAATACTTGCTATTTATGGGATTATCCGAGAGGATGTGAAAAAGTACGGAGAGCTCTTTATTAC
>CAZDZU010000134.1:0-5402 GCA_964509995.1 uncultured Eubacteriales bacterium
CGCTCTATCCAACTGAGCTACGGGCGCAATATAAAGAACGCTTAAATATTATCTTACCGGGAGGAATTTTTCAACCGGCCTCAGCCGATTTTAAGAACCGCCGCCCCGTTAATCAGGCTGTGCTTGACATCATACAGGGCCCGGTTGGCCTCTTCCAGAGGATAGACTCTGACTTCAGTCCGGACCGGGATGTCGGCCGCAATTTTCAGGAATTCAGCTCCATCCTGTCTGGTAGCATTGGAGACGCTTCTCAGGCCTTTTTCGTAATAAAGCTCATTACGATAATCAATTTCGGGGATCGGAGTCATGTAGATTCCGGCCAGGGCCACGATCCCGCCCCGGTCAACTGCCCTGAGCGCCAGTCGAGCCACCTCTCCCGCCGGAGCAAAAACGATGGCGCTGTCCAGCTTCTCCGGGGGCAGTTCATCTGGGTTCCCGGCCCAGCTTGCGCCCAGTTCCAGAGCATGCTCCCGGTGCTTCTGGCTGCGGGAAAAAACATACACCCGGCAGTTCCAGTGTCTGGCCACCTGAATGGTAACATGGGCTGAAGCCCCGAAACCGTATAGCCCCAGCCTCTGGCCGGGCTTCAGGCGGCTCAGTCGCAGCGCCCGATAGCCGATGATTCCGGCGCAGAGCAGCGGAGCAGCCTGTTCGTCCGGAAAATTTTCCGGCAGCCCGTAGGCAAATTCCTCAGGAACAACCAGGTACTCAGCGTAACCGCCGTCAACCTGATAGCCGGTGAACCTGGCCTGGAGGCAGAGGTTCTCCAGCCCTCCCCGGCAGAAGGAGCAGCGGCCGCAGGCACTGTACAGCCAGGCGACACCAACCCGGTCGCCCTTCCTGAAGAGTTCAGCCCCCTCACCCCTCTGCTCGACTGTACCCACCGCCTGGTGTCCTGGAATCCTCGGCAGCGACACCGCCGGGAGCTCCCCTTCCACTGTGTGCAGGTCAGTATGACAGACACCACAGTAACTGACCCTGACCAGCACTTCTCCCGGCCCCGGGAGCGGAACTGGAACTTCCCTGAGTTCCAGCGGATTATCTTCCACCCGTTTGAATTCAGAAATCACCATCGCCTTCAAGCCGCACCTCCGGCCCCATTTTCAGCGGGCGGTTTTCAATCTCTGAACTTTCTGGTTCAGACGATCCACCCTTTTGCGGAAATCCTGTTCATATTTTAAGTCCCGGCCCTGGGACAGAGCCAGTCCGTCGAGAGCATACTTCAGGGCTTCTTCCGGGTCTTTCCGATGATGCTCATAATAAATAGCCAGCTCCCGGAAACATTCCAGGTCCTCGCTGTTTTCGAGCAGATGCTGCCAGAGTTCAATCGATTTCTCCCATTGCTTCTGGCGTTTAAAATATTGAGCCAGGTTTTTTCTGACCCGGGCTGAAACCGCCCCCGGCAGCTGTTTGTCCAGGGCCTTCTCGTAGAAAGTTATCGATTTTTCTGTCTGCCCGGCCCTTTCCAGAATTTTCCCGACGCCAAGAAGTTCAGTGCCTTCAATGTCGACTTCATCCTCCTCCAGAGTGCGGGAGACCAGCAGGGATCCGGCTACCACCACTCCATAGAGCGACATCAGGTCTTCCTGATTATGGTAAAAAATCGGTTCCACCAGGGAAAAATCTCCGGTCCTCAGATATTGAAAATACCGCCAGGGAATTTCTTCGGAAGGAATGTCCTCGGCCCGGTCAACTCCCAGGTGATTCAGGGCCAGCTCATAAAGACGGCAGCTTTCGTACTTATGCTTCCAGAGATGCCGGGCTGAGTACAGAAAATCGAGGTGAGGCAGATTGCCGAGAGAGAGCCGCATCCGGTTCAGAGTAAATCTGGTTTCCAGCAGCGGCAGGTCGAAGCCCTTGCCGTTGTAGGAGACTACCGAGGTGAATTTCTTTTCCTCCAGCAACTGTCTCAGGTCTTCCAGCATCCTGCTCTCTGCTGCCAGGTCGTTCAGGAAATACTGAACTATCTTCAGGGTATCGTTTTCAAAAAAGCACAGCCCGACTAGAAAAGGAACGGTCCCGGTGCCGCCGGCCAGACCGGTTGTCTCCAGGTCGAGGAAAACAGCCCCGGCAAGAGACAGATTTTCAAATTCCTGGTCCCGGGCCAGGACAGCCAGAACCTGACCGGGTATGTTCAGGCCCAGGGACAGAGGAATCTGTCCGTAGCGGGCTCCGAGGTTATAGGAATTTTCCAGAATGAGAAAAGGCTGACTGCCGCCGCCCCGGGCCGGTCGTTCCCCGCCAGTTATGGTCTTTCCTCCCGGTTCTTTTTTCTGTTTTCTCGAAATTTCCAGCAGTTTTTCGAGCTTCTCCCGGGTGGTCAGATTTTTCCGGGAATCGATTTCCTGCCAGAGGGCTTTGACTCTATCCGGCGACTGGCCCCCTCCCTTTTTCCTGAACGATCCTCTGAAGTCATCTATATCCATTCTGGCACTTTCCTCTGTGGTTTATCTAATTATACTCCATCAGCCGCGATTATCATCCCCCTGCGACCCGCTGCTGGAAAATTTGCGACCGGCCTCTATTCCCCCACAAACTGCAGAAGAATATTCCTGCTGCGGGGGCGATTGTCAAAATCAATCAGAATTATCTGTTGCCAGGTCCCGAGACGCAATCGGCCACCGGTAAAAGGCACCTGAAGGGACGGCCCGATCAGGGAAGCTCTCAGGTGAGAAAAGCCGTTGGCGTCGCCCCAGCGCTGGTCATGATGGTAGCTGCGGTTACCGGGGACAATTTTTTCCAGGAGTTCCGACAGGTCCTGGACCAGCCCCGGCTCATACTCGATGGTGGTCACGCCGGCAGTTGAACCCTGAATAAAAACCAGCACCTGTCCCTCTTTCAGACCGCTGGCCTGGAGCCTGTGCTCTACTTCTGGAGTGAGGTCTTTGATATCATTATGACCCCTGGTCGATACGGTAATCGCGTCTTGAACAATCCTCATCGCTTTCTCCCGTCCTTTAATATAAACCATACCGAAAGCGGTTTCAAAAAGACGGGCCAGAAACAGGAAATTCTTGCTGCTGCCTTAGGGGTTCTGAACTTTCTTTATGAAAAGAATCATTCAGCCGGCAGATAGCCAGCCCCCGCGGTTAAAAAGGTCCTTGCTATTAAAGCTTCAGGGTACCGAGTGTCGCCGGCAGACTTTATTTTCCCAGGCAAAAAATGAACTTAAAAAAACAGGGTCTGGATTATTCTGCCCCGGTACGGTTAAAATTAGGTCGTTAAATAATTTTTGACTGAAAGGCAGCTCCATGGACAGTCATAAGTTCCTGGCTTTTGACCTGGGAGCAGAAAGCGGCCGGGCCATGCTGGGCCAGCTTCATGAAGGCCGGCTGGAGTTAAAAGGAATCCACCGCTTTCCGAACCGGGCCATTCTTATTAAAAACCGCTGGCACTGGAACATTTATTACCTGTTCGAAGAAATCAGGAAGGTCCTGCATGACTGCCAGACGAAAGGTCTGGAGGTGGCCAGTCTCGGGGTTGATACCTGGGGAGTTGATTTCGGCCTGCTCGATGAGCAGGGCAACCTGCTGGCCCTTCCTTACTGTTACCGCCACCGGTCATTCCCCGGAGCCATGAAAAGATATTTTGAGAATTTTTCCGGTGAAGAGCTTTATCGGCTGACCGGAATTCAGTTCCTGCCTTTTAATTCGCTCTTCCAGCTTTACTGCTATCTTGAAGAAAATCCTGGCCTGATTAAATATGCCCGGAAATTGCTTTTCACTCCCGATATCATAAATTATCTGCTGACCGGAAAAGAGGCCACCGAACTGACTATTGCTTCCACCTCCCAGATGATTTCTCCAGTGAGCCGGAGCTGGATACCGGAGCTGATGGAGAGGATGGGCATTCCGGCCAGGATCCTGCCCGCAATAAATCAGCCGGGAACAAGTCTGGGCAAAATTTCTGGCTGGCTGGTGGAAGACGGGGCCCCGGGGATAGAAGTTGTTCAGGTGGCCAGCCACGACACAGCTTCGGCTGTGGCTGCCTGTCCTGGCCGCGGCGACGACTGGCTTTATATCAGCTGCGGAACCTGGTCGCTGATCGGGGTAGAACTCCTGGAACCAGTAATAACGAGAGAATCTTTTGCCGCCAACTTCACCAATGAGAGCGGGCTGGGACGGACGATTCGCTTTCTCAAAAACGTCACCGGTCTCTGGCCTCTCCAGCAATGCCGAAAAGTATGGGCCAGAAGCCGGGAGCTCAATTATGGTCAGCTGGTGGAAATGGCTGCCGCGGCCCCGCCTTTTCAGCTGTATCTTGACCCGGACGCTCCGGATTTTCTCCACCCCGAAAATATGGTTGAATCCATAAAAATCTATGCCCGAAAGACCGGTCAGAGAGAGCCGGCTGACATCGGGACAACAGTCCGGGCCATTCTGGAGAGTCTGGCTTTCAAGAGCCGGCTGGTGATGGAAGAACTCAGCCGGTTGACCGGACGAAAATTCAGCACCATTCACCTGATCGGCGGCGGCTCGCGCAACCGGTTGCTCAGCCAGTTTACGGCCGAAGCCACCGGACTGCGGGTGCTGGCCGGGCCGGACGAGGCCACTTCGGCCGGCAACGTGCTGGTCCAGGCTCTGGCCGCTGGAATTCTGACTGGCCGGCAGGAAATAAGAGAAGTGGTCAGAAATTCCTTTGAAATAAAGGAATTCAGACCGGCTCAGCCGGAGCTCTGGTCCGAACATTATCAGGATTTTCTCCGGACTACTGGCCTGCAGTGAACCTCGCCCCGCGGTCTTGACACCGGAGCCTCAAAATTATAAAAAAGCAGCAGACAGGAGGGTTGATAATGGACCTGACCGTGGTTGATAAACGTTACCGGGAAGCCCGGGAAAAATATGGCGAGCTGGGCATAGATACTGAAAAAGCCCTGGAAGACCTTCAGAAATTCCAGATCAGCCTCCATTGCTGGCAGGGCGATGATGTCCAGGGTTTTGAGTGGCAGGAAATAAGTTTCGAGGGCTCGGGGCTTCAGGTCACGGGAAACTATCCGGGCCGGGCCAGGAATGCAGCTGAACTCCGTCAGGACCTGGAGAAAGCTCTGTCGCTCATCCCGGGACGACATCGGGTCAACCTCCATTCCATCTATGGCGAATTCAACGGGCCGGTCGAGCGCAATGAATATGAACCCTCCCATTTCCGGAGCTGGCTGGAATGGGCCAAAACTCTGAACCTGAAGCTGGATTTCAACGCCACCTGCTTCAACCATCCCAAGGCAGCCTCGGGCCTGACCCTCAGTCATCCCCGCAAAGAAATCAGAAAATTCTGGGTCGAGCACGTCAAGTGCTGCCGCAAAATTGCCGCCTTCTTTGGCCGGGAACTCAAATCTTATTCCATACATAACATCTGGATTCCGGATGGATTGAAAGATATTCCCTCCGACCGCTGGCTCTACCGCC
>CAZDZU010000135.1:0-5351 GCA_964509995.1 uncultured Eubacteriales bacterium
CCAGCACCCGGGGTCTTTCCGGAGTGCCCCGGAGTTTTTTCCTGATTCTTTGCCTGATTCTCTGTTTCCTGACTTTTTTGATTTCAGTCTTTGACTTAAGCACCGGCCACCCCCGCTTTTCTTTCTTTCTTGATGAGGACCTCGCCCACCAGCCGGATACCTTTCTGTTTGTAGGGGTCCGGATGGCGGAACTTTTTGATGGTGTCGGCCACCTGGCCAACTTTCTGCTTGTCGATTCCGCGGACGGTTAACAGGGTTGGTTTTTCAGCCACGATCTCAATGCCCTGAGGAATTTCGTAGATAACCGGCTTGGAATAGCCAACACTCAGTTCCAGCTTATTCTTCTCTATCTTGGCTCTGTAACCGACACCGGTGATCTCCAGCTGCTTTGAAAACCCCTGAGAAACACCGATCACGGCGTTGCTGGCCAGGGCCCGGCACAGGCCGTGAAACTGCCTGGTCTTCTGCTCTTCATTTTCTCTGGTGAGAATCAGTTGATTTCCCTGAACCGCGGCCTTGATCCCGGCATAGAGCGGAGAGGTCAGCTTTCCAAGCTTGCCTTCCACCTCGATCCGGTCAGGATGCACGGTTACCTTGACTCCGGCGGGTATTTCAATCGGCTTCTTACCTACTCTTGACATCCTCGTACCTCACCTTCAGGATTACCAGATCTCGCAGAGAACTTCGCCGCCCAGTCCCTGTTCCTGGCACTGCTTGTCGGTCAGGAGGCCACGGGAAGTGGAAATAATAACCACCCCCAGCCCATCCAGCACTCTGGGAATTGCCTCCCGGGTGCAGTAGATCCGGCACCCGGGCTTGCTCACCCGGCGAAGTCCGCTGATGACGGTCTGGTTGTCGTCTGTGTATTTCAGGACTATATTCAGAACGCCCTGCTTGTTATCCTCAATGACTTTATAGCTTTTTATATAACCTTCTTCCTTCAGGATTCTGGCAATCTCCACCTTCAGACAGGAAGAAGGCATGTTAACTTCTTTTTTCTTAGCCCTGACGGCATTCCTGATTCTGGTTAACATATCAGCAATCGGGTCGGTCAGACTCATGTTTCTATCCTTTCCAAGATATTTACCAGGAAGATTTAATAACGCCCGGGATCTCTCCCTTCAAGGCCAGTTGCCTCAGGCAAAGCCGGCAGAGGTCAAACTTGCGATAGTAGCCCCTGGGCCGGCCGCACAGCCGGCAACGGTTGCGATGACGGATGCCATATCGGGGCTTCCTCTGATCCTTGACCATTTTCGCTATAGTAGCCACTTTGACCTTCCTTTCTTCAAGATTCACGGAAAGGCATGCCCAGCTTCTTGAGCAGGGCATACGCTTCCTTATCGTTTCTGGCCGTGGTCACGATGGTTATGTTCATACCCCGTGGCCTCTCGACCTTGGTATAATCGATTTCCGGAAAGACCAGCTGGTCCTTCAAACCGATGGTATAATTGCCGCGTCCGTCGAAGGAGCTGGCCGGCACACCCCGGAAGTCCCTGACCCGGGGCAGCACAATGTTGACCAGCCGGTCAAAGAATTCGTACATTCTCTTTCTTCTCAGTGTGACGTAACAGGCGATGGGCTGTCCTTTCCGGAGATGGAAGGCGGAAATGGACTTTTTGGCTCGCCCGATAGCCGGCTGCTGACCGGTTATCAGACTCAGCTCCATCTTGGCCGTATCCAGAAGCTTGATATTCTGAATGGCATCGCCCACTCCCATGTTGACGATGATCTTCTCCAGCCGCGGCACGGCCATGGGGTTGTCAATTCCCAGTTCCTTCTGAAGTTCCTTGACTATTTCTTTCTTGTAGCGTTCATACAACCTGCTCATCTTCCGACCTCTCAGGACCTTTCTAAGTTAGTCTGACATCTGGAGCAGACTCTTATCTTGGTTCCGTCCTCAAGTATCTTGTGCTTGAATCTCACTCCCCGCCCGCACTCCTCGCAGTAGAGCATGACCCGGGAGACATGGATCGGGGATTCCTTTTCCATGATACCGCCCTGAACGTTCTGGCTGCGGTCGGGCCGGACGAAAACTTTGACAAAATTGATTCTTTCCACCAGCAAACGATTTTTCTCCGGGATTATCCTCAGCACCTTGCCGGTCTTGCCCCGGTCTTTACCGCTGCGGACGATCACCACGTCATTTTTTTTGAATGGAAATCTGGCCATCACAGCACCTCCGGAGCCAGCGATATGATCTTCATGAATTTTTTCTCCCGGAGCTCGCGTCCAACCGGACCGAAAACACGGGTGCCCACAGGTTCCCCCTGTTTGTCGATGATCACGGCCGCATTGTCGTCAAAGCGAATGTAGGAACCATCCTTGCGCCTGACTTCCTTCCTGGTTCTGACGATGACCGCTCTGACCACCTTGCCTTTCTCGATCTTGCTGTCCGGGTCAGCTTCCTTGACCGAGGCCGAGATGACATCGCCAATGGTTGCCACCTGCCCCACTCCGCCCCCCAGAGGAGTAATGGCCATAATCCTCCGGGCGCCGGAGTTATCCGCCACCTTGAGCATGGTTCTCATTTGAATCATGTCAGTCCACCTTCAGTCTCAGTTTCGGTTTCTATTTCTCTGGAAGCTAAACCGATGATTTCGGCCACCCGCCATCTTTTCAGCCGGCTGATGGGTCTGGTTTCCACGATTCTGACCACATCGCCCACCTGGCACTTGTCGTGTTCATCATGGACCAGAAAGATCTTTTTCCGTTTGACGGTTTTCCGGTAAAGGGGATGTCTTTCCAGTCGCTCCACCTGAACCCTGAGGGTCTTGGCCGACTTTTTGGCCACGACTGTCCCCACTTTGGTCGTTATTCTTTTTTTTCGTTTAGCTTCCATGGCTTATTCCGTCCCTTTTTTCTGAAATTCTCTTAAAAGCGTCTTGATTCGGGCCAGGTCTCTTCTGATGTTCCGGATCTTCATCGGATTATCCAGCTGGCCCAGGGATTTCTGAAAGCGCAGTTTGAACAGCTGATCCCTGAGTTCCAGTTCCTTGTGCTTTAAGTCTTCAGCCGACAGTTCTCTCAATTCTCTGATTTTCATTTTAGCTCCCTGTACTCTCTTGAAATGAACCTGGTCTTGATCGGCAGCTTGTTGGCAGCCAGGCGCATGGCTTCCTGAGCCACGCTGTGGTCAACGCCTTCCACCTCAAAGATGATCCGTCCGGGCTTGACGACGTCTACCCAGAACTCCGGGTCGCCCTTGCCCCGGCCCATTCTGGTTTCAGTTGGCTTCTTGGTGACCGGCTTCCAGGGGAACACCCTGACCCACATCTTGCCACGCTTCTTGAGGAACCTGGTGATGGTCACGCGGCCGGCCTCAATCTGTCTGGCAGTCAGCCAGCAGGGCTCCAGAGCCTGCAGGCCGTATTCGCCAAAAGCCAGCTCCGCCCCGCGCAGAGCCTGGCCTCTCATCCGGCCTCGCTGCTGTTTCCGGTACTTAACTTTTTTCGGCATCAACATGGTCAAATCTCCTCAGCTTCTATGATTTGAGAAGAGACTTTGGCTTTATCCACATCACCGCGGTAGATCCAGACTTTGATCCCGATCTGACCATAGGTGGTAAAAGCTTCGGTGAAAGCAAAATCTATATCGGCCCGGAGCGTTTGCAGTGGCAGCTGACCCTTCAGATACCATTCGGTTCTGGCGATTTCCACACCCCCCAGACGCCCGGCACACATTACTTTTATTCCCTTGGCTCCCATTTTAAGAGCCATTTCCACCGCCCGCCGCATGGCCCGACGGTAAGCGATTCTTTTTTCCAGCTGGGTGGCAATGCCCTCAGCCACCAGGGTGGCATTGAGCTCCGGCTTGTCAACTTCCCGGATATCCACATAAACCTCTCGCCTGGCGATAGCTTCGAGCATGTTTTTGAGGTTCTCGATTTCCTTTCCACCCCGGCCAATGATGATGCCCGGCCTGGCCGTATGAATTATTACCCGGACCTTGGGACCGACCCTCTCCACATCTACGCTGGCGATGCCGGCGTGCTCGTACTTTTCCCTGACCGCCTTTTTCATCTGCAGGTCTTCATGGAATAACCTGGCGTAATCCCGGCCTCTGGCAAACCAGCGGGAAGTCCACAGTTTGTTAAATCCTAAGCGAAAGCCGATTGGATGTGTCTTCTGTCCCACCGTCTATCTCCCTTTCTTTTCGTCTAAGTAGATTTTCACATGGCTCATTCTCTTGAGGACGCGGTAAGCCCGGCCCATGGGTGCCGGTCGGATCCTCTTCATGGCCGGCCCCTGGTCTATCTGGACCCTGGCCACGTAAAGATTATCAACGTCCACGTTGGGGGCCTTCTGCTGGGCGTTGGCTATGGCTGAGCGCAGCACCTTCTCCAGAATGGCGCTGATTTTTTTCTTCTCGTTAAATTTCAGGATGGTCAGAGCCTCGCCAACCAGTCTGTCTCTGATCAGGTCAGCCACCAGACGCCCCTTCTGAGGACTCATCCGCACATAACGGGCAACGGCTTTTGAAAGGTATTTTTCTTTTTCCATGGCTATTTACCCACTTTAAGCTGCCGGGCAGTCTTGGAAGTATGTCCCTTAAAGGCCCTGGTGGGGGCAAACTCACCCAGCTTATGTCCGACCATCTGTTCGGTCACAAATACCGGGATGAATTTGCGGCCGTTATGGACCCCGAAAGTCAGGCCAACCATTTCCGGAATGATAGTTGAGCGGCGGGACCAGGTCTTGATCACCTGCCGCTTTTCCCTGGCCGACTGAGCGGCCTGCACTTTCTCCAGCAATTTAGGGTCAACATAGGGACCTTTTTTAACAGATCTGCCCATGGTTACTTACTCCTTCTCCTGATAATAAAGGCCTGGGTTCTTTTGTTCTTCCTGGTCTTGTAACCCTTGGTCGGGATGCCTTCCGGGCTGACCGGGTGACGCCCGCCCTTGGTCCGGCCTTCACCGCCCCCGTGGGGGTGATCAATCGGGTTCATGGCCGTGCCCCGGACATAGGGTCTGATACCAAGCCATCTTGTCCGTCCGGCCTTGCCAACGCTGATATTCTGATGATCCAGGTTGGCCAGCTGTCCGACCGTCGCCCGGCAGTCCAGATGAACCTTACGAATTTCCGAGGACGGCAACCGCAGCTGGGCATAACCGCCTTCCTTGCCCAGGATCTGGATGCCAGAACCCGCAGCTCTGGCCAGCTGTCCGCCCTTGCCTATTTTTAATTCTACATTGTGAACGATCGTTCCCACCGGTATGTAGCGAAGGGGCATGGCATTTCCGGGCAGAATATCAACCTGGGTATTGGCCGAGACAATTGTGTCGCCAACCTTCAGGTTGAGGGGAGTCAGAATGTAACGCCTTTCCCCGTCGGCATACTTGACCAACGAAA
>CAZDZU010000136.1:0-5337 GCA_964509995.1 uncultured Eubacteriales bacterium
AAGATATTCGCTCGACCCGACTCAGATGAGTACGGCCTCTATGATTTCCTATCAGCTGGCCAGGAAATCGGAAAGCCTGTTCAGTCTGGACCGGTTCCGGCTTGATCCTTTTCTCATGGGTTCAACTTCCGAAATCACAGCCAGGCTGACCGTCGGCAAGCGCCTGTCCAGGAACTTTTTCATTGTCTATTCAACCAACCTGGCCACCCAGAGAGAAGAGATAATCAGGCTGGAATGGGAGCTGTCGGGCGGACTATCACTGGTGGCCATCAGGAACGAGCTGGGAAGGGTGAGTCTGGACGTCAAGCTGAGGAGAAGATTTTAAGTCAATGAAGAAGAGTCTCCGGCCGGGCGTTTTTATCCTTATGATGCTGGTTGCTCTTTCTGGTTATCCGGCCGGGAACAGCCGGCAGGTTGAGAGAATCAAAATACTGGTCGATGGGAAGGAGGCCGAGCCGGCCATTGGCAACCTCCTGAATCTGAAGCCCGGCCAGGTCTATTCCGATTTTCAGATTGACCGGAGCCTGAAGCAGCTGCTGAGGTCCGGCCTTTTTTCCAGGGCAGAAGTCTATTTCAATCCTGAGCCGCCGGGAGAATTGATTTTTACCCTGAGCCGGAACACCTTTATCCGCAATGTCCGGATTTCCGGTCCCCGCAGTTTGAGAAAACGAATCAGCGAGGATATTCCTTATCTGAGGAAAGGTGGCATTCTTTCCGAGAATCTAAAAGATAAGGCCATTCCGGACATAGAAAGAATCCTGGTGGACGAGGGGCTATTCTCACGGGATATCGGACTGGAAATTAAAAAGGTGGAAGGAGTCAACCTGGCTGACATTTCCCTAAAGCTTCCCGGCTGGAGGCGTCTGACCGTAAGAAAGGTAACCTTTGAGGGCCCTGAAATCATACCACGGCCCCGCCTGGAGCGGATGCTCGGTCTGAAATTGGGGGATTATTACGTGCCGAGAAAGCTGGACAGCGCTCTCGCCAGAATAAAAGCTGCCTTTAACAGGCTTGGATATACCTGGGCTGAAGTCAGGCTGGCCAGGGAAGAAGTCGACCAGGAAAGGGGAACCGTGGACCTGACGATCGGTCTTAACCCCTCGAGCAAAATTTCCATCAGGCTCATCGGAACCAACCTCTCGCCGAAGATTGTCCGTCCGGTCTGGGAACAGAAGGTCTTTGAAGAATGGGCCCTGTCTGAAGGAGAAACGCTGCTCCTCAAGCAGCTCAGAAAACAGGGCTTTTTGCTGGCCTCGGTCAGGCCCCGTTTGACCAGGCAGGAAAACGAACTCCTGGTCATTTATGAGGTGCATCAGGGTCCAAAGCTGAGGATTAAGGGTCTGGAATTCCGTGGTCTGGAAAGCTTCAGCGAAAAAGAAATCAAAAAGGGTCTGGGAATCGGCGAACAAATTCTGTTCTTCCCTTATCTTGACGGGCAGGAAGTTTACGACCTGCCGGAGAAAATAAGAATGTTTTATGCCGAGCATGGCTTCTCCCAGGCCAGGGTGACATTGAATTTCAGCCGGAAGGACAACTCTGCCCGGCCTGTCTATTTCATTGAAGAAGGGCCCAGACAGATTATCCGGAGCCTGGAAATCCAGGGAGCGGTAGCTGTTCCGGCCAGCGAGATTGTCAGCCTTCTGGACAGCCGCCCCGGCCAGGCTTATTACAAACCTCGGATGCAGAGAGACCTGGAGAAGATCAATCAACTCTACCTTAATCGGGGATTCCGGGGAACCCAGCTGGAAGTTGAAGCTTCTCCCGACAGAGAAAACAACCTGGATGTGGTTATCAGAGTGAGTGAGGGACCGAGGCTGAGGATCAACAACATTTTTGTAACCGGCAATCACCTCACTCACAGGAATACCATTATGCGCGAGGTCCGGCTTCGCCCCGGGGACTGGGCTGAATATAATAAATTGCTTGAAACCAAGCGGGGGCTGGACAGCCTGGGGGTTTTCTCCGAGATCAAGCTGGAAGAGCTACCGGCGGCTGACAATTCCCTGAATCTGTCGATTCAGGTCAGGGAAGGGGAACAGAATTTTGCCGGAGTCGGGCTGGGAATCGAGACCAGGGAAGAGGCGCGGTCTCTGGCCCTCTGGGAGAATGACCTCAGGCCGAGAATCACCGCTGAATATATCAGATACAACCTTTTCAAGAATGCCTCTCAGGTGAGTCTGGTCGGCCAGCTCAGCCTGGTGGAAAGAAGACTGGTCGCCACCTGGCAGCAGCCTCATTTTCTGGGACTCAGGATGAGGACCTATTTCAGCGGCTACCTGGAAAAGGAAGACCGGACCAGTTTCAGCTATGAGCGGCGGGGCCTGACTCTGTCGACGATGAGAAATCTTCCGGCTGGATTTTCGCTGCTGCTGGCCGCCGGAGCCCTGCGGACCAAGCTGACCAATCTGCAGATAGCCGAATCAGAGGTGGAGAGGGAAAGGTTGCCCTATTCCATAGCCTACGGGTCGGCCACCTTCATCCGGGATCGAAGAAACGACACCTTCAATCCATCCAGCGGTTATTTTTTCAGCCTGGCTCTGGAAAGAGCTTACCCCTTGCTGGAGACCGAGTCTAATTTTCTTAAGATGTTTGCCAAATACCAGTATTTTTACCCCCTGGCTTCCAGCATCAATTTCCATACGACACTGCGTCTTGGCCTGGCTTCGGGCACGGTGCCAATACCCGAGAGGTTCTTCGCTGGCGGCAGCAATTCCTTCCGGGGCGAATCCTTTGAAATGCTGGGACCAAAGGACCAGGAGTCTGGTCTGCCGGTCGGGGGGCGGGCCATTTTTCTGCTGAACATGGAGGCCAGATTCCTGTTGCTTAAAAAATTGCCCAACCTTTACGGCGCAATTTTTTATGATATGGGTCAGGTTTTTCCGGAAATCAGGGATTTCAACTTTCTGAAGTTCAGTCAGGCGGCCGGGTTCGGTCTGCGCTATCGCACGCCGCTTGGCCCGGTCAGGTTTGATGTCGGCTGGAATCTTAATCCGCCCGACAACAGATGGAAACCGCGGTTTTTCCTGACGATTGGAAATATGTTTTAAGGTCCGGGTATGGTGAAGGCGATGAGCAGAAAGAACAAAAAGAAAAGCTGCTGGCCCCGAATACTCTTCATCTGGTTGTTTTTAATGGCCCGCCCGGCGGCCGGACAGGAAATGCTGAACTGCCTGGTGGCCAGCGTTGACCATATACCGGTTACCGCCTTTGACCTGGAAGTGCTGAAGACTTTTGAACTGTTACCGGGAGGAAATACAGGAGCTCTGACGGCAGAAGAAAGACTCAACAGGTATATTGACGTTCTTCTGGTGTTAAGACTTACCAGGGAGCAGCTTCAGGTCAGCCAGGAAGAGGTCAGGGCTGAACTCGATCGTTTGAGGGAATATCTGGGTCCTGAAATTCTGGAACAGAAGTGCCAGCTTCTGGGGCTGAAGCCCGAAGACCTGGGAAACTACCTGCAGGACAAAATTTTATTTGAAAAAGTAGTCGGGACCAGGTTTAATCAGAGGCTTTATGTTTCCCTGAAAGAAATCGAGGACTTTTACCAGAAAGTTTATGTACCCGAGCAGAGAGCCGCCGGACGGACGGCGCCGGAGCTGGTCACGGTTCTGGATGAGATAGAAGCCAGACTGCAGGCCAGGCGCCGGGAGGAGCGGGTGAGGGAATGGACCGGAGAGTTACGGCAGAGGGCGGAGGTGGTTGTTTATACTGACTGTCTTAATCGGATAAAATAAACTTCAAGCGAGGAAAAAGGAGATCAGATGAAGCGAATCTTCTTATTTCCCGGTCAGGGGTCGCAGACTGTGGGCATGGGCAGGAATTTTTATGAACATAGCCCTGAAGCCCGGGAGATATTCCAACTGGCTGATGAGGTTCTGGGGTTCAGCCTGTCCAGGCTCTGTTTCGAAGGTCCGGAAGAGGAACTCCGGTTGACCTGCCATGCCCAGCCGGCACTTCTCACCGTAAGCTATATCGCTTACCGATTGCTCGGGATAAAACCAGACCTGGCTGCCGGGCACAGCCTGGGAGAGTATTCAGCTCTGGTAGCCGCCGGTAGCCTGGACCTGGCTGAAGCTTTGAGGCTGGTCTATAACCGGGGTCGCTATATGATGGAGGCGGTCCCCCCGGGTCGGGGAAGCATGGCTGCCGTACTCGGGCTGGATTATCACCGGGTAGAGGAGGCGATTGGGTCGCTAACCGCGGGGACGGTTCAGATAGCCAACTGGAATGCCGAAGACCAGGTAGTTATTGCCGGAGAGAAGGCAGCCGTGGAAGAAGCTCTGGCCCTTTTGAAACCTCCGCGCTCGGTTATACTTCAGGTGAGCGGTCCCTTTCATACCAGCCTGATGAAACCGGCCGCCGAAAGGCTAAAGGCGGACCTCGAAAAAATAAACTTTCGGAATCCTGAGTTCCCGGTCATCTCCAATGTTACAGCCGGTGAAATCCGGTCCGGGGCTGAAGCCCGGGAGCTGCTTTACAGGCAGATTACCAGCCCGGTCCTGTGGTACTCATCGATGCGGAGTCTGCAGGAACGGGGAGTCGGGCAGGCGGTGGAGCTTGGCCCGGGAAAAGTACTGACCGGTTTGCTGAAAAGAATTTCCAGGTCATGGACGCCCGCGCCAGCCCTGTTTAATGTCGAGGATATGGTTTCGCTGGAAAATTGTCGTCGGACAATATCAGCTTGAAGTTTCTTTTATGACCAGGGGACCGAAACGAATAAAATATTCCAGGGCTGAAGCCAGAGCAATAATAACCACCAGCCACAATCCGAAAGTGTGAGCCAGCCGGTAAATAATTCCCAGATAATGGGGTCCCAGGATCAGGATAGAAATCACCACCGCTTCGAAAATCATCTTGAGTTTTCCCCAGCCAGAGGCAGTTATATGATAACCGCGAGAAGCGGCGATGGCCCGGAAGCCGGTAACAGCTATCTCCCGGCCGATGATGATGATGGCCATCCAGGGAGCGACAACGCCGGAAGATACCAGACAGATCAAAGCCGAAGTGATGAGCAATTTATCGGCCAGCGGGTCGAGCAACGAGCCCAGGACCGTTTCCATCTTTTTTTTCCTGGCCCAGAAACCGTCCAGCATGTCAGTCAGACAGGCGACGACAAAAATGATAAAGGCAACTATCTCATGGCCTGGAAATGGGGTGAGCATAACAACCACCAGGACCGGAATGGCCAGTAATCTCAAAATAGTCAGGAATGTTGGTGTATTCATTATTAATTCCGGAAAGCTGTCAGCTTCCTATACTAAAACTATCGGTCAGAATTGTCAAACCCGGCTGAAAGAAGGGCGGGGCCGGTTGCAAATTCGGGACTTAATATAATAT
>CAZDZU010000137.1:0-5319 GCA_964509995.1 uncultured Eubacteriales bacterium
CTATTACCGGGAATGGAAAGAAAAAAGGGACTCCCTGGAATATGACGTCGACGGCGTTGTGGTCAAGGTCAACTCCAGCCGGCAGCGCGAACTCTTGGGAACCACGGCCAAATCGCCGCGCTGGGCAATCTCGTTCAAATTTCCCGCCCGCCAGGCGACAACCAGGATAAAGGAAATAATCGTCCAGGTAGGAAGGACGGGGGCCCTGACTCCAGTGGCCATTCTGGAGCCGGTTCAGATCTCCGGAACAACCATCAGCCGCTGCACCCTCCATAACGAAGAAGAACTGAAACGAAAGGACATCAGGGTCGGCGATTACGTTCTGCTGGAGCGAAGCGGAGATGTCATCCCCCATGTGGTCTCGGTAATGAAAGAACGAAGGACCGGCCGGGAAAAACCTTTCCCCTGGCCGAAAAATTGCCCGGTCTGTCACTCGGCAATCTACAAAGAAGAGGGGGAAGCCATTTCGCGCTGCATCAACCCTTCCTGCCCGGCCCGCATCCGGGAATCGATACTGCACTATGCCTCCAGGCGGGCCATGAACATAGAAGGCCTGGGCGAGGCTCTGGTGGACCAGCTGCTTGATTCCGGACTGATCAAACAGATTCCCGACCTCTATCATCTGAAATATGAAGACCTGGTAAAACTGGAAAGGATGGGCCCGAAGAGCGCCCGCAATCTCCTGGACCAGATCGAGGAATCAAAATCGCGCGAGCTGTGGCGACTCATCTTTGCCCTGGGAATCAGACAGGTGGGCGAAAAACTGGCTCAGTCGCTGGCCAGAAAATTCCTGGACCTGGACAAGCTGGCCCGGGCCACAGAAGAAGAGCTGACGGAGCTGGAAGACGTTGGGCCCAAGGTTGCAACCAGCATAGTTTTCTTTTTCCGCCAGCCTGAAAACGAGCAGTTGCTGGAAAGGCTGAAAACAGCCGGCCTGAAGTTCAGGGAAAAGGCAGAAAAGGCTGGCCCCCGGCCCCTGCAGGGACTGACCTTTGTCCTGACCGGAACCCTATCTTCCATGACCCGGGACCAGGCCAGAGAAAAGATCGAAAGCCTGGGCGGGAGCGTTTCTTCCTCGGTCAGCAAAAAGACCGATTACCTGGTGGTGGGCGAAGAACCGGGGTCGAAGCTGGACAAAGCCCGGGAACTCGGGGTCAAGACCATAAACGAAAGGGAATTCTTAAAGCTGGTCGGGCAGAGTTAGGTTATTTCTTTTTCTTGAAGAGCTTTGATAAATCAAGATCCATAAGGCCTTTAAGCCCGGTCTTTTTCTCCCCTTTTTCCAGCTCTTCCAGAGCCACCCGCGCCTGATGATGGCCGGGGTCAATTTCCAGAGCCTTCTGCAATTGCTTCCTGGCCCTGATCTTTAAGCCCTCACCCATATAGAGCAATCCCAAGCCGACATAACCCTCGGCATTCCAGGGCTCCATTTCTATGGCCCGGAGAAAATCTTCCTCGGCCTTTTTCTTATAGGCCGACAATTTGGACTCAGCCATGGCCAGGAGCAGGTAATAATCCGCCTTGGCTTTTTTCAGCCTGATGGCCTCTTCCAGAAATATGATGGCTTCTTCATACATTCCCTGATTATAAAGTGTCCTGCCCTGCCGGTATTTAATCTCGGCCTTTTTGGCCAGGTCATCTGGAGTTTCCTGCGACGGCGCCATCAGCTGCTGGTCATACTGTTTTCTCTTATCGGGCTCGCTCAGGGTACGGTAGGCAACAGTAATGGCGTTGAAGACCTCGTTGACCAGGCTGTGGTCGGCCAGGGCGGCATTGAAACGGTCGGGATGGTACTTTCTGGCCAGATTGAAATAAGCCTTTTTTATTTCTTCCTCGTTAGCCACCCTTGAAACCCCGAGCAATTCATAGTAATTGCGAGTTTTTAGCTGGGATTTTATTTCCTTGAGCTCTTCAATCCGGGCTTCAAGCTCATCCAGCTCCAGTTTTCTGCGGCTCTCGGAAGCATAATCGTCCTTCTTAAAGCTGCTATCCACTGTCGAGACCTCCACCATATCCAGACAGTAAAACAGGTACAGGCAGCGGAAGAAATTCTCGTTGCTGAACCGGGCGGGGACAGCCATGCGGTCGATAACCTGAGCGGTGGAAAACCTCTCCAGCAGAGTCTTTTCTTCCTCGGTCAGGAAATAGGCATAACGGATGTTCTTCAGGACCACCTTACGGCCGGTAAAGAACTTCTGCAGGCTGGAATTGTACTTCATCCGCCTAAACCCGTAATCAATTATGAACGGCACATCGACGGCCGGCGTTTCTTCGGCCGGGGGCTGAACTTCCTTTTCCTGAAAGACGAGCTCC
Organism: uncultured Eubacteriales bacterium; assembly: GCA_964509995.1. Lineage (GTDB taxonomy): Bacteria > Acidobacteriota > Aminicenantia > Aminicenantales > Saccharicenantaceae > Saccharicenans. Next base: position 2,314 of record CAZDZU010000137.1, read on the forward strand.
CCATCAAAATAAGAAAAGATGCCCAGCAGGGATTCCCGTATCTGGAAGCTGAGGGCCTCCCTGAGGTCACTTTCTTTGATTACGCCACCCCGTTTCAGCGATTCTCCCAGCGGTTGGGCGGGCTGAATAAAGTCTTCTATGTTATTAAATGTCTGGTCCTGTATCTTCTGAAGCTTAAAAAGAATTTCTCCCAGTCTCTCCGACCTGACGTTGGTCTTGACCTGAATCGGTTTGCCCTTGATAAAGAAAAAATGTTTTTCTATTTCCTGACGCTTGAAGGACAGGCGCCCGGTCTGGTTGCCAAAAAAAATCTCTTTCAGAAAAGCACCGATATGGTTTATAGAACTCACAATCGCGCCCTTTATAGAATTCTTTTAATAATTTATATAATCATCACTCGTTTTTCAACCCCTGCCCTGTTTTTGTGGAAGCCTCCCCTTTCCATGATTCGTCGCTTGATGGCAGGAGGGCGGCGCGCACTGTCCCCTGCCGCTCGAAGCCGCAGGGTTTCCCCGCGGGGCGTCGATCTGCGATGAGGAAAGGGGCAGGCCGTGACCGGCCCCTCTTCCCGCTCCGGGCTATCAAAGAATCGGTGAGTTTATCTACTTTTTATCGCGGGTTGGACAGAATATCCTGAATTGTGCTATTTTCAAGTTATGAAGATTGCCCTGGCTCAGATATCTCCAACCCTTGGGAACATTGATCAGAACCTGAAGCTTCACCTGGACCTCATCAGGAAAGCCGTGGCCAGAAAGGCCGACCTGATTGTGTTCCCTGAGCTCAGCCTGACGGGTTACACGCTTAAAGACCTGGCGGCCGAAGTCGCTATCCGCCCCGGAAAATCAGCCACCTTCAGGAAACTGCTCGAGGCTTCGCGGAAGATAGATCTGGTATTTGGCTTCGTGGAAGAAGCGGCCGATGACCCGGGCCTGATTTACAATGCGGCCGCCTATCTCTCCCGGGGAAGAATTCTTCACCTCCATCGTAAAGTCTTCCTGCCAACTTCCGGGATGTTTGAAGAGGGGAGATTTTTTGCCTCCGGCCGTCAATTCAGGCCATTTGACACTGGAAAGGTACGAGCCGGGTTGCTGGTCTGCCGGGACTTTCTGCATTATGGCTCGAGTTACTGTCATTTTGCCGGTGGAGCCGGACTGATCATTACCATCTCGGCCGCTCCGGGACGGGGAGCGGAGGACCCTGAAGCCCAGGGGTTCGAGACCAGCCGGATGTGGGAATTGATGGGTGAGTCGATATCATTTTTCTCCAGCGCGGTGGTCGTCTATTGTAACCGGGTGGGTTACGAAGACGGAGCGGTCTTCGCCGGTGGTTCTTTTATTTATGATCCGTTCGGCAGGCTTGTGGCCCGGCTGCCCTATCTGGAAGAGGATTTTGCCGTTCTTGAAGTTGAGCTATCAGAAATCGCCCGGGCCAGGAGAAGCTGGCCTTTCAGGCGCGATGAGCGGCCTGAAGTTATCTGGCAATCTCTTGAGAAAATTATCAGAGAGAGCGATGAAGATTAACGTTTCTCTGGTCATTAAAACACTGACCGGGTTTATAAGGGAAGAAACCAGGAAGGCTGGCTTTGACCGGGTTATTATCGGGCTTTCGGGCGGTCTGGACTCAACCGTCTGTGCTTACCTGGCCGTGATGGCCCTTGGTCCAGAAAAAGTGCTGACCCTGATTATGCCTTACAGGGATCTGGATAAAGAAGGGGTGGCCCACGCCCGGATGGTGGCTAAACGGCTGAAGGTCAGGTCCAGAGAAATAGATATCTCCCCCCAGATTGACGCCTACTTTACCGCCATCCCAGCCGACAATCCGATCCTCAAGGGCAACAAGATGGCCCGGGAAAGGATGTCCATCCTTTATGATTTTTCAGCCCGGGAGAGGGCGCTGATCCTGGGGACAAGCAACAAAACCGAATTGCTCATAGGTTACGGGACAATTCACGGCGATATGGCCTGCGGAATTAATCCCATGGGCGACCTGTACAAGACCCAGGTTCGGGAACTCGGCCGCCACCTGAAAATTCCGGAAGAAATACTGGTCAAGAAACCAACCGCCGGACTCTGGCCCGGGCAGACAGACGAGGGCGAAATTGGCCTGACCTATGAGGAACTGGACCGGATCCTCTATCTGCTGGTCGACCGCCGCCAGAAACCGGAAGAAGTAATCAGGGCCGGATTTGAGCGAAAGAAGGTCAGCCGGATCGTGGAGATGATCAAAAAATCAGAGTTCAAGAGAAGAATGCCGCCGATTGCCAAAATCTCCACCAGGACTGTTGGCCACGATTTTCTTTATCCTTACGATCGGGACAAATAAACCGGCGACTGACTCGGAGGCGAGCTTAAGACGGGCGCAGGAAATGAAGCCAAAAGGTTCTCTTTATGTGGTCGCAACCCCCATCGGCAACCTGGAAGATATTACCCTTCGCGCCCTGAGGATTCTGAAAGAAGTAGAAATCATCGCCTGCGAAGATACCAGGCAGACGATAAAACTCCTCAATGCTTATGGAATCAAGAAGCGCCTTATTTCATATTTTCACCCCAGGGAGAACCAGAGATTGCCAGAAATCCTGACCTGGCTGGAATCAGGCCGGGATGTGGCCCTGGTATCTGATGCCGGCACGCCTGGCGTTTCAGACCCTGGATTTCCGTTGATCAGAGAAGCCATCAGAAGGAATATCAGGATAATTCCGGTACCCGGCCCGAGTGCCCTGACCGCGGCCCTCTCGGCCTCCGGTCTTCCAACCCACCGGGTGATCTTCGCCGGCTTCCCCCCGCCCAAAAAGGGCAGCCTTAAGAATTTTCTGGCAAAATTCATCGAAACAGAAGGCACCCTGGTCTTTTTTCTTCCAATGCGCAAGCTGAAGCAATTTCTTGAGGTGGCCGGGGAAGTGCTGGGACCGAGAGAAGCAGTGCTGGCCAGGGAATTAACCAAAATCCATGAAGAATTTATCAGGGGAACGCTCGAAAACCTTGGCCAGGTCGTAACGGGAGACAGGGA
>CAZDZU010000138.1:0-5284 GCA_964509995.1 uncultured Eubacteriales bacterium
TGGCCATTTATTTTCAGCCAGGCAGCGTATTCTCTGAGCAGGTCGTAGGCACCCTGCTGCCAGGTGCCGTCTGGCCCCGGAGCTATGTTGAGAAGCAGATTCCCACCCTTGGCCACGATATCCACCAGAAGATGGATAGCCTGGCGGCCACTCATGTATCTGGCGTCGGGAGTGTAGGACCAGCCGCCACCCGATATTATGCACGACTCCCATGGATAGGGCAGGGCTTTTTCCGGGACGACGTTTTCCGGCGTCAGATAATTCTGGTTTTTCCCCGGCACAGCCCGGTCGACGACAATCAGTCCCGGTTGCTTCTGGCGGCATTTTGCCACCAGCTCATCCAGTCTGATGTCCTGGTTTATAACCTGGCTTTTCAGGTATCCGGATCTGCTATCGCCCAGCCGTCTTTCATAGTATTCTTTGATTTGCTCAGCGTTTTTTTTAGCCACCCAGCCGCCGTCCAGCCAGAGTATGTCCAGCCGGCCATAATCGGTCATCAATTCCAGAATCTGATTGTGGGTGAACTCGACAAACTTTTCCCAGCGTTCAGGATAGGCTTCCGGGTCATAGTTTACGTTGCGGTCGCGGGGCGGGAAATTCGGCCACCAGTAATAAGGTGAATGCCAGTCGGGTTTGGAAAAGTAAGCTCCCACCCAGAAACCTTCTTTTCTGAAAGCCTCAAAAATTTCCTTCGTTATGTTGGCTTTGGGATGTGAACTGAAGGGGCATTCGGGGTCGGTTATCTTATAGTCGGTGTATTTAGTGTCGAACATGCAGAAGCCGTCGTGATGCTTGGTGGTAAAAATCACATAGCGCATGCCGGCTTCTTTAGCGGCTCTGGCCCAGACCGCCGGGTCGAATTTTACCGGGTTGAAAGTCTTTTTCAGGCCCTCGTACTTTTTCAGATATTCGTAGTAGTCTTCCAGACTGCGGCGGCACCAGCCTTCGTCTTCCGGGCAGATGGACCAGGACTCGACAATTCCCCACTGGCTGTAAGGTCCCCAGTGCATCAGAAGGCCAAACTTGAGGTCCTGCCAGGCTTCCAGCTTGTTGAGAACCAGCGGGTCTGTCTCCGGGACATATCGTTCTTCTTCGGCCCGGAGAGACGGACCGAAGAGGGCGAAAAAGAGAATCATAACTAACAGTACAGAACTGTAATTTCTTATTATCTGCCCGTATGAATTGAAATGTTTTTTCATCTGAAGGTCCTCACTCTTTCTCCGGTTCAATATTCTAAGTTTTTATGACCGGAGATAGCAATAGCCAGTCCCTGTTAGGGTGATTGGCGGCCCAACAGAATTATCATTGGCGGGGAGAGCAAAGAATAAAGATAGCTGATATCACGGTGTTAATTGCCTCTTCTTTTTTTGGGGGTCACCTGTCTTATGGAATGTCGATTTCGGTTGGTAAACACTTTACTTCCGGCCGGACAGCTTGAGTAGATTCTGAGCCCATAACCTGTTCATCTATCGCCGGGCCCCCTTATTTTCAGACAGGATAAGCCGGGTTTGGACGGCCTTGATTGAGTCGGGCGGCGTTTTTTTATGTGGTGCCTTCCAAAATGCCGGGCCAGGACTCTATCTGACTTATCCCCCGAACTTGTCACCGCCCTTGACAGCACCCGGCCAATTGAAGGATATAAGAGAGCAAGGGTCTCTTAGAAAGGAGAGGTTATGAAAATCATGGCTATGGTCTGTCTTCTGCTGGTGGTGATTCTCCTCCTGGCCGGCTGCGCCCCCGGGCCGAACAAGCTGGAGAAAACGCCCGACGAAAAGGGGAAGGTGGCCGGGTTCTGGAAGGGACTCTGGCACGGTCTGATCTCGCCCATCACCTTCATCATTTCTCTATTCAACCGGAATGTCAGGATTTACGAAGTTCACAACAGCGGCAACTGGTACAATTTTGGCTTTGTCCTGGGGGCCGGCCTGTTCCTTCAGGGCGGCATACTGGGTTCGCGCAAAGCCCGCCGGAGATAAAAGCCCTGCCGGGTTCTCGCCGGTCTGAGAATTGCCGGCTCCGGAGTTCAACCAGACTTCCGGCTGAAAAAGGTCTGCTTGCTGAAAGTATTTATGGCCACACAGAAGAGAAAAAGATTGGTCGGCTTTAAATTTCGGTTTGCAACCTCAGGCCATTAAAATAGAGGTTTTGAACTTCGGCGCTCCCGGTAAAAGAATTTCGGGCGTTCTCCGAAAAATGTTAAAATCGGAACGATGAAAATTAGCCATAGCCAGAATAACAATAATTTTACGGGAGGTGGATGAGATGAAAAGGAATAATTTATCGGCTTTCCTGATAACGAGACTCCGGGCAGCGATTTTGCTGCTGTTGATTCTTTTTATCCTGAGCCCGACCGTGGAACCGCTTCTGGCTCAGGGGAAAGGGGCTCAGCAGAAGGCCAGCCTGCCACCGGACCTGGAAGCCACCGTAGCCCGGGTGCTGAAGACCTTTGATGTGCCGGGGCTGGCTCTGGCCATTGGTAAGGACAGACAGGTGCTGCTGGCGAGAGGCTATGGAATAAAAAAACTGAGCGAACCGGACCCGGTCGATTCCCGTACCCTTTTCGGCATCGCCTCCAACAGCAAGGTCTTTACGGCCGTGGCTCTGGGAATGCTGGTGGACGAAGGGAAGATTCGCTGGGAAGCCCCGGTAATTGATTATCTTCCGGAATTTCAGATGTTTGACCCGGCGGTCAGCCGCGAGATTACCGTGCGCGACCTTCTCTGCCACCGCTGCGGCCTGGGCCTGGGCGCCGGCGACCTGATGCTCTGGCCGGCTTCGGAGCTCAATAGAAAAGAAATTCTAAGACGCGTCCGATACATAAAACCGGCCAGCTCTTTCCGGACTACATACGCCTATAACAACATTATGTTTGTGGTGGCCGGAGAGCTTCTGGAAAGGGTCAGCGGGATGAGATGGGAGGATTTTGTCCGCGAGAAGATTCAGAAGAAGGTGGGGATGGAATGGAGCAATACCTCCTGTGCCCTGGTCGAGCGGGAGGAGAATGTCGCCTGGCCACATGTGCCGCTGGAGGGGAAAGTCGTTCCTGTCAAAACACTTTATCTGACCGAGAATGTCAACCCGGCTGGCGGCATTAATTCCTGCGCCGAAGATATGGCCAGGTGGATGCTGGTTCTGCTCAATAACGGAAAGTTAGCCGACGGGAGCCGGCTGGTTTCAGAAAGAGTGATGAATGCCATTACCAACATTGTTACTCCCATACCTGTTTCTAAGCCGGCTCCGGAGCTGGCCCCGGCAGCCATGAATTTTAACGGTTACGGTCTGGGTCTGCGGATCCGGGATTACCGCCGCTACAGGGTTCTCACCCATACCGGCGGCCTCGAAGGTTACGTTTCCCAGGTCTGGCTGATGCCCGAAATCGGTCTGGGGGTGACCGTCCTGACCAACCAGGAATCGACGGCGGCCTTCGCTTCGCTGACCTACCAGATTGTAGATTATTACCTCAAAGCGCCGAAATTTGACTGGATTGAAGCTTACAGAAAGTTTAACGAGAAAAACGCTCAGAGGTCTAAGGAAGAGCTGGATAAAATCTATGCTTCGAGAAAAAAGGACACCCGGCCTTCTCTGCCCCTGAAGGAATATGCCGGACTTTACCGGGACGCCTGGTACGGAGAAGTTGAAGTTAAGTATGAGGGCGGTCAGCTGACCATGCGCTTCAAACACAGTCCCGAGCTTTACGGGAAACTGGAGCACTGGCATTACGATACCTTTGTTGCCCGCTGGTTTGACCGGGAGCTCAGGGCTGATGCTTTTGTCACCTTTCACCTGGACCACGAAGGAAAGGTCAGCGAGGTAAGGATGTTGCCATTCTCATCCGATGTCGATTTCAGCTACGATTACCAGGACCTGCTGCTTAAACCCGTGCCGGGTGAAAAGAAATAACCGGGAAAAGACGGCTCAGGCCGGGCAGACCGGCAGAGGGAAAAAATAAAGAGAAGCTTAACAGATCATAAGCACCCGGCTAAGGAGAGCAAGGGAGGAGCAAGAGCTTCGTCTGAGATAATTCCCAGAAGTTAAAAATTACACCTTAAGATGATGAATTTTGAAAAAAGGCCATGGAAAAATGAACGCCGAAATTATGCTGGTTAATAAAATTTGAATTAAACTTAAAAAAGAAGGAGGTTTAGAAAGGAGGTCTTATGATGAAAAAAATAAAGACGGCAGGCATTCTGTTCTGTCTATCAGCAGTTATTCTGATCATTTCTGCCGCGGCGGGAAGCTTCCTGCTGAAGGACGGTCAAAAGACTGCCGAACAGAAAATTGTCCAGCTACCGGACCCACGGCCTGATAGCCCAACTTCGGTGGAAAAAGCCCTCAGTCAGCGCCAGTCTGTTAGATCTTATCTAAAGCAGGCTTTACCTTTGAAGGAAATCTCGCAATTGATCTGGGCAGCTCAGGGAATTACCAGAAAAACAGAGAATCTCCCCAACCGCTGGAACCCGAAGTATGAGTGGCAGGGCGGATATCGCACCGCCCCCTCGGCCGGGGCTCTCTATCCTCTGGAGCTCTATCTGGTGGCCGGAGACGTTGAGGGGCTCGAAACCGGAGTCTATAAGTATCTACCCAAAAATCATTCCTTGATGAAAATTATGGATGGCGACCGGAGAAATGATATTTGTAACGTTGCCCTGAGGCAGCCTTCGGTCAGGGAAGCGGCGGCTCTGATCATTCTGACGGCTGTTTATGAACGCACCTCTTATAAATATGGAGAGAGGGCCGAAAGGTATGTCCATATGGAAGCCGGGGCGGCCGCCGAAAATGTTTACCTGCAGGGAGTAAGTCTGGGCATCGGCACAGTGATAGTCGGGGCTTTCCAGGATGAAGGTTTGAAAACAGTCTTGAAGTTGCCGGCCGAAGAAAGCCCGCTGATTATCCTTCCGCTCGGGAAGATGGAACATAAGTAAACAAAAAAAAGTCAGGGCTCGCCTTTTTTCTGAACCAGGCGAGCCTCTGGTTTGACGAAAATCACTGCGGGATTCTGAACATATCGAGCCAGGGGAGGCTGTAGGTAAAGGCGACATAGAGAAAAGCAGAGGCCAGCAGAAGAAAGATTATCAGAGCCCTGAAGCAGAAGGCCAGCTTCTGTTCTTCCAGATGGCCTTCTATCAGCCCGCCGGCCAGTCCCGAGAAATATGAAACGAGAATGGCCCAGGTAAGTTCCAGGGTTGAGCTGCTGAATTTCCCTCCCGTTGCCGGTCCCAGAAAATAAACCAGAAAAATAACCCAGGGAACAAAAATGGCCGCCAGAAATCTCGGGTACCAGAAA
>CAZDZU010000139.1:0-5279 GCA_964509995.1 uncultured Eubacteriales bacterium
CTGAAGGGGAGGCGGTTTTCCGCCTCGCCTTTTTTATTTTTAAAAATAATTAATCCTCATCAGGGGGTTTTTCTTTTACTTTTCCCTCATTAATTGTAAAATGTCATTTCAGGAATATGGCGGACATCAAAAAGAACCTGCCTCCTTCATTCTGGGAAATCCAGAAAAAGCAACAGCGAGTTTCATTCTTATTATTCCTGCTGCTTTTTATTTTTTATTTCCTGTCCATTGGATTGATCTCAGCCGCCATTCTGGTCACCGTTGGAGCTTTTCTGACAGGCTTCAGCTTTTTTGCCAGTTCATTCTTCTATAAATATATAATCGTTGTCCTCATAATAGCCCTGGGCCTGGCCGGTCTTAATTTTATCCAGGCCAGAAAAAATGGAGTCGGCTATATTCTGAGAAACCTCAGGGCCTGTTCCCCCGACCCGGAAGACCGTTACCACCTGAGCTTTCTTAATGTCCTGGAAGAGATGAAAATCTCCTCCGGCCTGCCCGGACTTCAAGGCTATATAATCCCCACGGTAAACATCAATTCGCTATCTCTCATCGGTCAGGACGAGCTTCCGGCCATTGTGGTTACAGAAGGGCTCCTGGCCGAAGCCAGCCGTGATGAACTCCAGGCGGTAGTAGCCCATGAAACCGCCCATATCCTTAAAGGAGATACCTTCCTTCTGACGCTCATCTGTTCCCTGGCCGCTTTCTATGAACAGCTTATCGAATCTCTGGAAGAACAGAGGGAGCTGAGCCAGCCCGACCTTAAGTCTCCCGGCAGGGGTAAAGGGTCGGCCCAACCGCTGATTTACCTGGCCAGCTCAATCTCCTTCCTGTTGCTAAATTTCTTTGTGGCCCTGATCAGTCAGAAAAGAGAACTCCTGGCCGATGCCACCGCCGTGGAGCTTAGCCGCGACCCCATGGCTCTGGCCAGGATAATTTACAAAGCCCATCTTGCTAATTCCTTTCTCGGCGATAGCAGTCTTTTCACTCCCCTCTTTCTTGTCCCACCCGATTCCAGGGACATCCAGGAAGGAGTCAGGGATAAGCTCTTCAATACCCATCCTCCGCTTATGCTCAGGCTTAAAACTCTGGCTGAAATGGCTCATAAAAATGTCAGGGAGGTGATGGGGGAAGTCAGAGAGCGAGAACAACAGAGAGAAAAATCCCGCCTTCTTTATGGCTCAAATGAAGAAAGCAGCCCCGAATATCAGGAAAAACTGAGGCAGTTACAACTCCAGGCCAGAGAAAATTTAGAAAAAGAAAGTGTCTGGCTGGCCAGGAATGCCCGCGGCCGGTGGGAGGGCCCATTTGTTCTGGGAGCTCTGATTGCTCTCCCCTATTTTACGCCAGCCACCAGAATTAAAAACCTCAAGGAAAATCTGGAAGGGCCAGCCCGCAATTTTCCCCAGGTTCGCTTTGCCCTTTTCCGGCAGCTGAAAAAACAGCCCTTGGACCCGGCCGGTCAGAATAAATGCCCCATCTGCCGGACAGAATTGGGAGTAGCTTTTTATGAGGGGGTCAAAATCAGAAAATGCCAGACCTGCCAGGGGAAGCTGGTGGCCTTCAACGACCTGGAAAAAATCTTTGCCCGAAGAGAGCTGGCTTTCCCGGACTGGCTGAAGCAAAAAGCCCTGGCTTACCGGGAATCCCTTCTGGATCCAAATCTAAAACCTCCGGTTCTTAAAGAAAAGCCTCCGGCCATCTGCCCGGAATGCGGCCTGCAGTTCACCCTGAGGCCCTTCAGCTACCACTACCTGATGCCGGTTTATAAATGTTACTCCTGCCAGAAGATCTGGTTTGAGGACCAGGAACTGGAAATACTTCAAATTATGGTAGAAGAAAGTACCGGAAACCACCGATCTGCAAATCGGTCCTGAAGCCTGGCCCCTGAGAACTTTATTCCAGAAAGTTAATTTCAGGTGATGGGGTGAGGCTGCCCGGTGAATCCTGAAGCCATACGGCTTGCCAGCCGCTCGGTTCTTTCTCCTTCCGGGATCTCAATTTTTTTACTCGGCCGGTAGAAAGATCCTGAAACCATTAAGATTAGAATCTGGCCTTAATTTAACAGGGAAAAACTACCTGACCCCGGGGAGTAAGAAATCGGGTGAAAAACCTGTTCTTCGGGTTGAAGTCAGGCTCATCCCGGAGGTCAAAAAATCTAACTATCGGATAAGGGGAAATTTCATCCAGATTTTCACCCCTAAGGGTGATTGAAGAGGATTTTCCTTCGTGAGATAGATAGGGTGCGTTGGCCATAACCCCGGGTTGGGTTAAATTTATGAAAAGGGTAAAAAAATGGCTAAGAAGAAAATTTTGCTGATCGATTTTGACCAGGAATTCCTGAAATTTTTAGCCGGAGCCCTGTCCGACGAGGGTTTCGAAATATTCACAGCTGCCGACGGACTGGCCGGTTTTGAAAAATTTTCGGAAACTCACCCCGACCTGGTCATTATGGAAGCCATGCTTCCCAAATTTCATGGATTCGAGCTTTGCTCCCGCATCACCTCTCACCCGACTAAAAAAGCTCCGGTGATCATAGTGACCGGAATATATAAGGATTCAGTTTACAAGACTGAAGCCCTTAGAAGCCTGGGGGCTTCGGCCTTTTTTGAAAAACCCCTCAACCTGGAAGAGCTTCTCAACAAAATATATGACCTGATTGGAAGACCGGAACCGAAAAAGGCCGCTCCTTCGGCCACAACTAGAGCTGATAAGGCACTGGACCAGCTCCTGAAGGAAGCTCTGTCGCTCGACCTGGATGAGAAAAAACCTGAGGAAAGGCCCAGGGTTACAGAAAAGCCCAAACCAGTGGAAAAGTCCGCTCCCCGACCATCCCCGGCTAAAGAACCCATTTTGAGCAAGGACGACGAAGTAGACCTGATTCTGAAATCCAAGCTTAAAGACCTGATGTTTGATAACACAAAGCCAGAATCTCCGCAGCCACCCCGGCCAGCAACCAGACCCGAAAAAGAAAAACCATCGGCCAGACCAGCCGAAACCAGAAAAACAGCTACGGTTACTTCAGATAGCCTTCTGGATGAACTGGTGAAAAAATCGGCCGCCCAGCCAGCAAAGGAAAGGCCGTCCGCCCAAGTCGAATCGCCGAAGACAGAGAGCAGGCCTGAACCGGTGTCAAGACCCAGACCTGAACCTAAACCCGAGCCGGCCAGAGAACCAAGAAGAGAAATCCGGCCGACCACCCCGCCAACCGCTGAAAGCAAACCGAAGACTTCAGCTCCCGTAGTCACGCCGTTTAAGGGTTTTATTGAAGAGAAAGATGATAACGAAGAAAAATCCAGGGGTGGAGCCGGCAAGTACATTGGACTGGCAGTGGTCATCCTGGCCGCGGCCAGCGTGGTGGCTTTCCTGACTCTGAAGAAAAAGGAAGCCCCGGCCTTCAGCGGGCAGACCAGCAATCAGGTCGCTGCTCTCCAGACCAACACTTCCACGCCGGCCAGTAATCAGTCAACGGAAGCTGAGATTCAGCAGGAAATAGAAAAGCAGATGGACGCCTACCGGGCTTCAAAGGCCCAGACCGAAAACCAGACTCCGGCCAGACAGAGTCGGCCGAACGGAAAACAGAACTCCAGAACAGCCGAGCCGGCTCCGGTAGCTCCTTTTATCCCTGAGCAGAAAACTAGCCTGGCGGCAATGAATAACCCACAGCCAACCGAACAAACTGCCACCACCACTCCTGCCCAGTCTGAAACAACTCCCCAGACTTCCACCGGCGAAGTCAACGTCGGGAACGAGGTAAAGGCCGCAGACCAGAACAAGGCTGAAACCGAGCCCCAGCTGCTCATTCCGGTGCAGGATGTAAAGCCAGGAGACCTGGTTCCGCTCAACACGGTTGACGTTGAGCCGAAAGTGGTTAAAACCGTTGAACCGGTTTACCCGGAAGCCGACCGCCGGCTGGGCAATAGGGGTCAGGTGCTGCTGAACGTGCTCATCTCGGAAAACGGGGATGTGCTGGAAGCGGCCGTTATCCGTGGCCTCAAGGGTTCTGTGGCCCTGGAAAAAGAAGCCATCAATGCCGTAAAAAAATGGAAGTTCTTGCCAGCCGAAAAAAATGGTGTTAAAGTAAAGGTCTGGAAGCCAGTGACAATCGGCTTCGGCCTGAATAAATAAAGAGGGTAAAAAGGAGTCAAGAAGATGAGCATCTCCAAAGACCAAGAGGAACTTTACAAGAAGACTCTGGAGGATGTTCGGGCTCAACTGGCGGCTATCGACGGCGAGGTGGAGAAAGAACTGCAGAGAGTGAGACAGACCCTGGCTCAGCTTCAGGAACAGAAAAAATCGCTAAAGATGGTTTACGAAGGAATCGCCAAACTGCTGGGTATCGAAAGCGACCTAGAAGAAGAATCTACCGACACGACCATTCCCAAGATGTGACAGTCGGAGATTGGATAGCAACCTGGCCCGAGCCTCAATAACCGCCGAATAAGGGAACCAGAATTCAGGGAAATTAAAAAGCTGGTTGGGGCTTTTTCCTCTTTTCTCTTGCATATCTTGTTTTTTTCGGTTATCTTATAAGCCTGTTTCAACTCTAAGCCCTGATTATAAGCGGATAATCTGATGTTTATCCTGATCGGCTTTCTTGTCGGATTTCTGGCTGCAGTGCCTGTCGGACCGGTCAACATCTACATTATTTCCCAGACTCTCAAAAGGGATTTCTTTCACGGCATGATGGCCGGTCTGGCCACTGCTTTCATGGATCTTACTTACTGTTTGGTGGCTCTGTTTGGTTTCTTTCATATCTCTGTAAATATCGCCAGCTACAGCCTCGGGCTTAAGATTGCCGCCGGCACTTTTCTGCTGCTGCTCAGTCTTAAACTCTTCCACGACGCCAGAGTCTTCAAGTTTCAGGTCAGGGACAAACACGCCGTCATTATCAGAAGCCCCAGGCCGCTGCTGGGCGTCTTTCTGCTCTACATAACCAATCCTTCTCTATACGCTTTCTGGATTACCGTTGCCGGTTTTGTTACCGCTCACGGTCTGCTGAGAGAAGGTTTCTGGCCCGGCGTTTTCTTTGCCCTGTCCTGCGGTCTGGGAGCCATGGTCTGGTATTTCTTTCTGGTCAGGATAGTTTCCCATTATCAGACCCGCATCCAGGAAACCACTTTCAAACGGCTTCTCTGGGTCCTGGGAACTGTCCTGGTCTGCTTTTCACTATTCACATTCTTCAAGATCCCGAACGGAAAATAAATCCTCCCGGCCTGATATTTGCGCCCGGCACTTCCCCGGGATTTTTTTTTAAGTAAAATATTAGCTAATGCCAGAGC
>CAZDZU010000140.1:0-5247 GCA_964509995.1 uncultured Eubacteriales bacterium
CAGCATACCAGCATATAAAGGGTCAGTCAATCAACCTTTTCGGGCGTGGCATTATTCAGGCTCCATATATATATACGAAAAACCGGGCAGTTTCTTTCATTCTATTTTTTGAGGAGGTTTTTCCCTTAAAATTATTAATAATGGCGGATTGACACTCGTCCAGCGTCACGATTTAATCCTCCCGGGACTTATCCGGGACTGACTTTCAGGTTAAAAACCGGAAGATCAGGAGTTGAGATAAATCCGGCCGGACTCAGGGACAAAAATGGTAAAGGCCGAGACGGGCCGCTTTTTCTATCTGACCGGCTGCAGGCTGAACGACCAGGAATAGGTCTGCGGCTTGATAAGATACTGGGGGTGAGGTCTGGCACCCCAGGAGTCGTCGCCGCCCACCCCCATGTGCGCCAGGTCAATGGTCAGATAAAGATTGCTGCGTCTTGGCACATCCACAGAGTGCTTCTCCCCGCGGTGGTTCTGGGTCAGGTCCTCGGGAGTGTAGGGGATGGCCGAAAATTCGAAAGCAGGCTGACCGACAAACCTGAGGCCCAGCCCGTTCTTGTTCCTGATGGTCAGCCATCGGGTGTCAGTCCGGTTGCCGAATTCCTGAGCCGCCACATAGGGGATGACCTGCTCCTCGCGCCTGGTCCGGTAAAGTCCGAGGAAGGCTGAGGTTTTCCGGTCGCAGTAGTTTTCATGAGGTCCCCGTCCATAGTACTCAATCTCCTCCAGTCCGTCCGCCAGTCCCAGGAGCATTCCCAGACGCGGAATTTCTGGCAGCTTTTCGGGAACAGCCGGTCTGAATTCATTGTTGATTTTTACTGTCCCATCCTGAAACACCGTGTAGGTAACCGTATGGCTGGCTTCAATTGCGGGCAGCGAAAAATCAATTCTCACCACCACCACTCCCGATTTTTCCCTGCTGGCCTGGAAGGTTTTTACCTGGCGGTTCAGGCTGGCTTCTCTCCAGGCTTTGAGCCTCTGCGGCATGCGGTTTCCGAAATCGTTGTCGGTCGGGGCCCGCCAGAAATTGGGCAATGGACCTTCCTTCAGCAGCTCAACATTTTTGAACCGGTATGAGGTCAGGCGGCCTTCGGACCGGTTAAAGGTCAGGACAAAATCCTGTCCGCTGACTGTAAGTTCGCTCCGGTTTTTTCTGTTTTCTTTGATTCTTAAAGCGGGCAGCTTGACTCCGGATTTTCCCGCCGGAGGTAAGGTGGAGAGCTTAGCGTTTGAAGCCAGCTGTCCCTCTCTGAGTTTCAGTTGTTCAGAGGCGATGGTCTGTCCTGCCGGAACCAGGCCCAGGGCCAGGTCTTTTCGGTTTTTAAGCTCCAGGTTGAGGAAGAATTCGCCGTCTCCGGAGAGGACTCCCTCGGGCAGAGTGATCTTAAGCTCGGCTGATTTCCAGGGATCGACTGCGGGGCAGGCAGCGGAAGCCTCGGCCGCCGGCTTTCCATCCTTCAGCAATTCCCAGTGGATAATAAAAGCTTCCGGGTCCAGGTTCATAAAATCATACTTGTTGGTGATCCGGACCTTGACCTCCGGGCTTTCTCCGCTGACCGCGACCAGCTCGAACCTGGCTGGCTGATAAACCTTCTTTACCTCCCACAGAGCGGGGTGGGGCTTGCGGTCGGGGGCTACCAGTCCGTTGCAGCAGAAGTTGCTGTCCGATGGAGTTCCGGGCGGGCCATAATCGCCGCCATAGGCCCAGAAGAGTTCACCCTTATCATTCTTTTTGGCGAAACCCTGATCCACCCAGTCCCAGATAAAACCGCCCTGAAGGGCCGGGTACTTTTCTATCACCTCCCAGTAATCCTGAAGATTTCCGGTGCTGTTGCCCATCGAATGGGCATACTCACAAAGGATAAGCGGCCGGACCGGGTTGGTCCGGGCGTATTTTTCCAGGTGCTCGATCCGGGCGTACATCGGGCAGTAGATGTCGGTGTTCCATTCTAACTGAGCCCGTTCGTAATGAATCGGCCGGCTTGGGTCGCGTTGTTTGATCCAGCGATAGCCCTCTTCAAAATTAATACCGTTTCCAGCTTCATTACCCATAGACCAGATGACCACCGAGGGATGGTTCTTGTCTCTTTCGACCATCCTCATTATGCGGTCCAGGTGGGCTGACCCCCACTCCGGATTCTTGGCCAGACTTTTCTCCCCGTAACCCATTCCGTGGGATTCGATGTTGGCCTCGTCGATGAGATAGATTCCATAATAATCGCACAGTTCATACCAGCGCGGGTCGTTCGGATAATGACAGGTACGAACAGCGTTAATGTTATTCTGCTTCATCAGCTGAATGTCCTGAATCATCGACTCTTCTGAAATTACGTGTCCGGTCCAGGGGTCGTGCTCATGCCGGTTGACGCCGCGAAAATAGACCGCCCGGCCGTTCACCAGAAGCTGGCCGTTTTTTATTTCTACCGTTCTGAAGCCGACCTTTCTGGTTATGGCCTCAAGAGGAAGGTTCTTCTCTCCGGTCAATTCCAGGCACAGGGTGTAGAGATAAGGAGTTTCGGCGCTCCAGGGTTTTATGCCCGGTATTTCGCCCCTGTAGTTCAGTATTTTTCTGTCGCCCGGTTTCAGGGTGAAGATCTTCTTCTCCAGGAAGATCTTTTCTCCGTTCTCATCGAGTAGGGAAGCAGTCAGGTTGTAGACCTGGAGCCGGGAAGCTCTGGGCTGGGGGGCAGGCTTATCATCATTTATAATTTCCACCTCCAGGTCCAGCCGGCCGTTTCTGTAATTTTCATCCAGCAGGGTGCGGGCAAAAAAGTCCCGGACTCTGGTCCTGGGAGCGGCGTACAGAAAAACCTGCCGTTCGATACCGGAGATTCTCCAGAAATCCTGGCATTCAAGGTAGGAGCCGTCGGAATAGCGATAGACTTCCAGAGCCAGAAGATTTTCTCCGGATTTCAGGTAAGGGGTTATCCTGAATTCGGCCGGGGTTTTGGAGTCCTGGCTGTAGCCCACCTTCTGGCCATTGACCCAGAGATAAAAAGCCGATTTGACCGCGCCAAAATGGATGAAGACTTCTTTGTCTTTCCAGCTGTCGGGAATGGTGAATTTCAGCCGGTATGAGCCAACCGGATTGTTGTCATGAGGGATGCGGGGCGGCTGGGGATTATCGGGGGCGAATTCATAGTCGCTGTTGACGTAAATCGGTATGCCATATCCGTTTAGTTCCCAGTTGGCGGGAACGTCGATCTCGCTCCAGCGGCTGTCATCATAATCCAGGCGCCAGAAATCGAGCGGCCGGTCGGCGGGTCTGGGCACCCAGTTGAATTTCCAGCGGCCGTTCAGGGATTTTAACCAGGGCGATTCCTCGGTCCGCAGGCTGAGTGCCTGATTTAGGTCGGGAAAGGGGATGAAAGTGGCGTGAGGGGCTTCTTTGTTTATCGCCAACACCCGTGGGTTTTCCCAGTCGTTGACTGTATCTTCCCCGGCGATTGAGGAAAGCGGCCGGGCGTAGGCCAGGACAAGAATCATTGCCAGAAAAATCAGCACCAGCCGGGATTGAGATTTCTGCCTTTTGATGACTGTATTCATGATCCTCTCCTTGAGCTTATTTTTTTCTTTTTGTCCTGTTTCGTCAACCGGAATTATGGAGCCGTTTTTTTAAGCGCTTTGTTATTATTCAGCGCTGGTTCCGAAGTTTAACCGGTCGTATTGAGTCCGGAGGCCCGGTTTTCGGAAAAAGCCAGCCGCCAGGTCTGCAAAACGCCTTCTTTTCCTGAGATTAATAAGATTATAAGACAATACCTGAATGGATAAAAATCCGGATACGTCCTGCTAATTAAAACCGGAGCCGGTGATGATTGAAGGGAAATAATTTCTGACCGAAAAGAAGCTTTTCTTTCTGGCCTGAAGGCATCGGGCTCAGCGGATGGTCGGCTATGGCCAGAGTTTTTCCGGGTAGCGCCCGGACTGAATCAGCTTCCTGATTCCGGCCTGAACCCAGGGACGGTCTTCCTGATAGGTGACTCCATACCACTGCTCCTCGGTGGTCAGGACCCGGACTTTTGCCTTTTTCTCGCGGGAAAGAGCACCCACCACTTCCGGAATGTAGAACTCTGATTTGCTGAGGTTGATTGAGGGGTCGGTCAGGAATTTGTGGAAACGCTTTTCCAGTTCGTCAAAAATGCTCGGGGTCAGGCCGAAGATATTCATCGAGGCTATGTCATTCGGGGAAAGAGGATGCCAGGTCTGTCCGTCCTCGGTATATTTGATTCCGTCGTCAAACTTCTGCACCTTCGTTCGCTCGCGCAAATCCATCAGGAATCCGTCTTCCGATATCTGGCAGATGCCCCGGGCAACGTGTCCGTGTTCGGACATCGTGTTCCCGAGGCGGTAGCCGACCAGGGCATAATTGTAACCAGTTGCCTCGTCTCTGACCTGTTCCATATAGCCTGCCAGCTTTTTTATGGCTTCGAAGCCGTAGAAATCATCGGCGTTAATCACCAGAAAATTTCCCGGGACCACAAAACGGCAGAGAAGGATAGCATGGCCGGTTCCCCAGGGCTTGACCCTTCCTTCCGGTATTTTGAAACCCGCCGGCAGGGCGCTATCCATCTCCTGTAAAACATAGTGAACGTTGAAGTGCCTTTCAGCCCTGAGACCGATTTTGTCCAGAAAGACCTGTTTCAGGTCGCGACGGATTATAAAAACCACATTTTCGATCCCGGCCCGCCTGGCGTCAAATAAAGAATAGTCAATGATGATTTCGCCGTTGGGCCCGACCGGGTCAACCTGCTTGAGACCGCCATACCGGCTGCCAATACCCGCGGCCATGATGATCAAGGTCAGTTTCTTCATCCACTCACCTCTTAGCAGGATTAATATCATAAAATTTGAGACAGAGAAAGATGGGAGTGCGGTCCGGGTGTTCAGATTGAAATTATCCACTTCGCGGAAGAACCTCAGGGTGAAGATTATCCCGGAGGAAAGCGAGGAGACTTTTCTTCAATTCTCCTTTGATTTGCTCCTCGAACCCTGAACCACGTTGTAAAACCCCTCAGGTTTCTCGCTGGCCGGAGTATGACCGGGATTTGGGAATTGATAATAGCCATAAGAGATAGAGATATGGTTTCTGGCGTGGTTCTGAATTCCTCAATTTTCTCTGCCTCATGATTAATTTCCAGGACCCGGGATGTGGTTGCGAGTTAAGTCGAATCGGGCGGCCTGAATTTCCCGGCCCGTTTCAGGCGGCACGGGCAGGATTTGAGGGTCGGCTTGGACAGCCTCGGCGGC
>CAZDZU010000141.1:0-5233 GCA_964509995.1 uncultured Eubacteriales bacterium
GGATCGCAAGAATCAAATGGCGGTGGTTGAGGCTGGAATAACTCTGGGCGAGTTTATCCAGGCGGTGGAAAGGGAAGGATTCTATTTTCCCCCTCACCCCGGCGACGAAGGGGCCATGTTCGGCGGGATGATTGCCACCAACGCCGGCGGCAGCCGCGCGGTCAAATATGGCAGCATAAGACAGTACATCCGCGGATTGGAGGTGGTTCTGGCCGACGGCCGGGTCATTCATCCGGGCGGCAAACTGATAAAAAATTCCACCGGCTACAACCTGGTTAATCTTTTTATAGGTTCGGAGGGGACGCTGGGTGTTATCACCAGAGCCATTGTCCAGGTTATGAGCCGGCCGACTTTTCTCCGGACCATGGTCATTCCATTCGGCAGCATCGAGCAGGCGATTGATAACGTGCCCCTGATATTCGAAAAGGGCATAATGCCCCTGGCGGTGGAATTTGTTGGTCTGGACGTCATCAGTCTGAGCGAGCGTCACCTGAACCTCAGCTGGCCCAGCCATCAGGGGGAGGTCCATCTGATGGTTATTGTGGATTCTCCGTCGGAAGATGACCTCAGCCGTCTGACCGACCAGATAGCCGACGTCGTCCTGGAAAACGGAGCCATTGATGTTTTTGTGGCCGACACCCAGGCCAAACAGAATGAGGTACTGAAGATCCGTTCGGAGATTTACGAAGCCATAAAGAAGGAAACCGTGGATATCCTGGATATCTGCGTGCCCCGGTCGGAAATTCCGGGTCATGTGAGAAAAATCCAGGAAGTGGCCGGGAAATATGATTTGTGGCTCCCGGTTTTCGGACACGCCGGAGACGGCAATGTTCATTCCCATCTGATGAAGGCCAGGTATGAAAACGGCCAGATGGTGCCTCTCAACCTGGACGAAATCAGAGACCGGCTGGAGGCAGCCCGACAGGAGCTTTTCCAGGATGCCGGCCGCCGGGGCGGAGTTATTTCGGGGGAGCATGGAATAGGGCTCTATAAAAAGAAATATTTGCCCCTTTCTCTGGAGGCGGCTCAGATTGAAGTCATGAAAAAAATAAAAGAAGCCCTTGACCCCGGGGGAATTCTTAACCCCGGCAAGATATTCGACTGAAATAGGTCGGGAATAGCAATTATCCTTTTTTCAGCCAGATCAGTCTTCCGGTCAGATGATTTCCCGGCGGGAAAGTCAAACTATATCAGCTTTGATCACTGAATCCCGGATTCCGGAAGATTCAGTGGTCTGTCTTCTCTCAAAGCTGCCCTTCAATCGGGAACAGGGGAAGTGCGCATTAAGATTGGTCAGTGACACTTTGGACGGAGTTTTCATACTGAAGACAGGACTTTCTGGCCCCGGCGAGGCTTTCATACCCTGCTCAATACCTCTCCTTTGCCGGGTCAGCTATGGACAGTATCCCGGAACATAGAGGGGGCCGGGGACATCAGCTTGCTGGTCGAAAAGTTAAGGCAGGGGAAAAAAGAATTAAGGTCTGAGGCTTCTTCAGACAGCTTAATTATGGGTACAAATTGTGTGGCTGGGCTCAGAGCCGGGAAATATAACTTTGAGTCTTAGCGGCCAGGTCAACAAATATTTGTTGAAAAAATTCACATTTTAAGATAAAAGAAAAATGGGTTAAACCGGGGAAAAATAATGCGGAGGTTATGATGGAGTTTGAAAGAATTACCGAGATTTTTGTTCTTCTGGAAAACAAACCTTCCGTTCTGGGCGAGCTTCTCTGTCAGCTAGCCGAAAACGAGATTAACGTTGAGGCCATCGGGGTTTTTCAGGATTCGGCCAAGATATATACCAAAAATCTCAATAAGGCAATAAAGGTCCTGAACAAGCTCAATTACACCACCGACATGCGGGATGTGCTTCTCATTCATCTGGATAATAAGCCGGGGGCTCTGGGAGAAGTGGCCACCATAATCGGCGACGAGGGTATTAACATCGAGTATTGTTACGGCACTCTCAGCCAGACCGGAGATAGGGTAGCTGTGGTCATGGATGTTTCCAATATCGACCGGGCAATGAAGGTCCTGGAAAGCTCCGTCCAGAAGGTCTGACCGGAAACTGCCCCGTTTACAAATCTCAATTTTCAGCTAAAATTAATTAATCGGGAGGAAATGAGATGTTTTATTTTGATTATACTTTCTGGCTGCTCATTCCAGCCCTGCTGTTTGCTCTTTATGCCCAGAGCAAGGTGAAATCAACCTTTACCCGTTTCAGCCAGGTTTCCTCTGTTTCTAGGCTGACCGCGGCCGAGGCTGTCTCCGAGATTCTGCGGTACAGCCCGGCCAGCGATGTCCAGATTGAACGGGTGCCCGGCCATCTGACCGACCATTATGACCCGAGGAAAAAAGTCCTCCGCCTGTCGGACAGCGTTTTTCACAGTACTTCCATTGCTGCTCTGGGTGTGGCCGCTCATGAAGCCGGTCACGCCATCCAGCATGCTCAGAGGTACTCTTTCCTTATGGTGCGCAATGCCTTTTATCCGCTTGCCAGCATAGGTTCCAACCTGGCCTTTCCTCTCTTTTTTATCGGTTTAATCTTCAGCGGCAGCGGAACCAAAATATTGATGGATGTAGGAATTTTGCTGTTCAGCGCCGCGGTCCTGTTTACGGTCATCACCCTGCCGGTGGAATTCGACGCTTCGCGGCGGGCGCTGGCCATTCTCGGGGAGCGTGGTTTTCTGAATGCCGCCGAGCTGAACGGTGCCCGCTCGGTGCTTAAAGCCGCAGCCATGACTTATGTGGCTTCAACGGCCATGGCGGCCATTCAGCTTCTGAGGATGATTCTGATTCGCAGTTCTCGCGATTAGAGAAAGGCCAGCAGCATCTTTTCATCAAGAACCGGCAGAAACGATTCTTAAGAAGCCTTTTCCCCGACCCGATAACCAGACCTCTGGCCGTCTTAGACTTAGCCTGGCGAACGAGGGTATTCGGAAAAGGTGGCCGTCTATTCAAGAGCCTCAGGGCTCAACAACTGAAATGATTCATATTTCCAGAGTCCCGACTGTAAGTCTCGAGTGCTAATCCACGGTCAATTTTCCCGGCCACAGAATTCCAGAGTTTTATTTTCATTTATATCTATCTGGAGTGGCTCCCGGCCGGGTTACCGGAATGGGCTCAGATATAAAAAATTGATTGACTGAAATTTTTCGGGGTGGTAAATAGATTAGAATAAATGAGACGAGAAGGAGGTACATAGATGTCTAAAACCAGTAAACTGGCAATCATCATCGTTCTCTTGTTTACCATTTCTCTGCCGGTCCTTTCCCAGACTCCGCCCGAGAAGTTTCTCGGACACCGGCCCGGTGAGGACCGCAAGCTTGCCGACTATAACCAGATTAAAGCCTACTTCGAGCTTCTGGATAAAGAATCCCCGAAGCTCACCGTGGTCAACATCGGGAAAACCACCCTCGGCAAAGATATGATCATGGCCATCATCAGCGATGAAGAAAATATGAAGAACCTGGATCGCTACCGGCAGATTGCCCGTCAGCTCAAAGAAGCCCGTGGCCTGAGCGAGGACCAGGCCCGGCAACTGGCCCGCGAAGGAAAAACCATCCTGATGATTACCTGTTCGCTTCACGCCACCGAAATTGCCGCCTCCCAGATGTCCCTGGATCTGGCTTATGACCTGATTACGGGAAAAGGATTTTTCGATGTCAACCAGGCTCTCAAGAATGTCATTCTGTTGCTGGTTCCAACCATAAACCCCGACGGCCATCAGATGGTGGTTGAATGGTACCGCAAATATCTGGGCACCAAGTTTGAAGGCAGCAATATGCCCTGGCTCTATCATCATTACGCCGGCCATGACAACAACCGCGATTTCTTCATGTTCAACCTGGCCGAAACCCGGGCGGTGAACAGAGTCCTTTACCACGAGTGGTTCCCGCAGATTCACATCGATGAGCACCAGATGGGCTCAAACGGGGCCAGAATATTTGTGCCGCCGTTCATGGACCCGCCGCTCCCCAATATCCACCCGCTGCTCTGGCGCAGCGTCAACCTCTGCGGCATCAACATGGCCTACGACCTGCAGAAGCACGGTTATAAAGGCGTCGTTCACGGCCGCAGCTATACCGGATGGTGGATCGGAGCCTGCGACGACACTTCCTGGCTGCATAATGTCGTCGGACTGCTGAGTGAAGCAGCCTCGGTGCGGGTGGCCAGCCCGATTTACATCGAGCCGACCGAAGTTCCGAAGGAATATTACGAGAAGCGCATGGATTTCATAGACCCCTGGCCGGGCGGTTGGTGGCGGCTGCGGGATATAGTGGATTACGAACTGGTCCTTTCCAAGAGTCTGCTCAAAACAGCCTGGCTGCACCGCGAGGATTTCCTGTTCAATTCCTATCTCATGTCCAAACAGAGCATAGAAGTCAGGGAGAAGAATCAACCCTATGCCTTTGTCATCTCCCGGGATCAGATGGATTATCTGACCACCCTGAAAATGATTGAAATTCTTAAACTCGGCGGAGTGGAAGTTCATCAGGCCGGCCAGGACTTCATTGCCGACGGAAAATATTATCCGGCCGGGTCATTCGTGGTTCTGACGGCCCAGCCTTACCGGGCCTATGCCTGGGCCCTGCTGGAGAGACAGAAATACCCGGACCTCAGACAGTACCCCGGAGGGCCGCCGGTTCCTCCCTATGACAATGCTGCCTGGACCCTGCCCCTGCAGATGGGTGTCCGCTGCGACCAGATCGATAAACCGTTTGAAGTTACCCTGACCAGGGTCGAGCGGGTGGAATATCCGAAAGCCCAGGCGCCGGATTCTGCCTATTTTCTGCTCGACCCGCGTCTGAACGCTTCTTACTCCCTGGCCTTCGGTCTTCTCAAGAATAAAGCCGAGGTCTGGAGGTCAAAGACCGAAGTTAGGGCTTCGGAAGGAACTCTTCCGCCCGGAACTTTCATTGTCAGGAATTCCCCCGAAACCAGAAAAGTCCTGGACAATCTGCTGACCAGATGGCCGGTTCCGGTTAAAGGACTGGCCGATATCTCCGGCCTCGATAAAGCGGCCGTGAAATTCCCACGGATAGCCATCTACCAGTCGTGGCGCGGCAACATGGACGAAGGCTGGACCAGATACATGCTGGATGACCTGGGAATAGAATATACCATTCTGCATAATAAAGATTTTAAGGGTGCCAGGGATAAAAAAGTTAACCTCAAGGCCAGTTATGATGTTTTGATTTTTGCCAGCGAAAACGTGGATATTATAAAGACCTGT
>CAZDZU010000142.1:0-5093 GCA_964509995.1 uncultured Eubacteriales bacterium
AACTTAAACACTGGGCAGAAAAGCTTAATCCCTATTTCGGTGAAGTTCTGGTGGAAGGAGTATAGGCAATGAAAGTCCTGATAAAAAAAATCTCCCCCGAGGCCCGGGCTCCCCTCTACGGTCATCAGGGGGATGCCGGGTTTGACCTCTTTTCCTGTGTCCATATGACCCTCAACCCCGGGGAGACAGCTGCTATCCCCACCGGTCTGCAGATGGCCATTCCTTCCGGTTACGTCGGTCTTATCTGGGACAAGAGCGGCATCGCTCTCGGCGGGGTTCACCGCCTGGCCGGAGTTGTGGATGCCGGTTACCGGGGGGAGGTCAAGGTGGTGCTGACCAACTTGAGTAAACAACCTTTTATCATTAAAAGCGGGATGAAAATTGCCCAGATGCTCATCCAGCCGGTTCAGACCGTGGAGATCGTCGAGGTGGATTCTCTCGACCGGACGACCCGGGGTGAAGGAGGATTTGGCTCGACCGGCTTGTATTGAGCGGTCGGTCAGACAGCAAGTGCCGGGCAACCGGTCAGCCTTTTCATAACAGCCAGAAGAAAGGAATTCCCTCTCTGAGAGGGCTTTCTGTGTCTACCCGGAGGCAGCTTTTAGAATAAAACCTCTGATGCCTCCTGCCCCTTATGGACAGAGCGGTATTTCTTATTGATATTTTCCCATTATGTAATTCTGGAGATGCTCGATGGTAATTTTCTGGCTGGTGATGACTGACTTCACCACATCTCCTATCGAGATCACCCCGATCAGCTTATTTTCCTGAATCACTGGCAGATGGCGGATTCTCTTTTCGGTCATCAGAGCCATGCACTCTTCGGCCGTGCATTCCGGGTTAACGAAGTAAATCTGGGTGGTCATAATTTCTTTGACCGGGGTTTCCAGAGAAGATTTTCCCTTCAGGACAACCTTGCGGGCGTAATCTCGTTCCGAAATAACGCCCACTACCTGGTCGCCGTCCACCACCAGCAGAGCGCCGATTTCTTTATCGGCCATTATTTTCAGCGCTTCATAGACAGTGCTGTCCGGTGAGACCGTCCAGACCTGATTTCCCTTTTCTTCTAGCATTTGCTTGACTGTAACCATTCTCCCTCCTTGAAAAAGCCTGGCTGCCGGATTCAGGCGCCCGACGCTATTTATATATTAGAATCCACACCCGGTGTCAAATCAGTCTCAGTCAAAATAGCCGGTCAGGTCGTCGCGGTTTAGCTTCTGGTCCACAGCCACTCTGGCGACGGCCCGGGCCACGTGGCGGTGCAGTCCCCGGTCCAGGGCATTCGGAACTATTTCTCCGGGCGGGGCATAGTCGGCGATGGCCCTGGCTGCGGCCAGTAACATTTCTCTGGTAATGCGAGGCACATTGGCATCGACCGCCCCGCGGAAAATGCCCGGGAAACCCAGAACGTTGTTTATGACCTTGCCGTCGGCGGCATAGGCAGCTCCGGCGGCTATGGCTTCTTCGGGTTCGATTTCCGGATTGGGGTTGGACAGGGCCAGGATGATCTGGCCCTTCCTGACCATATCCTTTTTAATCAGGTTGGGGACACCGGTGGTGGCTATGACCACCTGGCAGGAAGCCATTATTTCATTCAGGTCTGAAACCAGACCACCCGCCTGTTTTAGGCGGTTGCAGGCCTCGGGATTGATGTCGGCACCCTTGACCGGCTTATCCAGGAAAAACATCAGCATCCGGGAAAGAGCCAGTCCGGCTGCTCCCAGGCCCACCACTCCGATGCAGCTTTTTTTGAGGTCACGCCCGGTCACCCTGGAAATATTAATCAGGGCTGCGGTCACCACGCAGGCGGTGCCGTGCTGGTCGTCGTGCATTACCGGGATATCCAGGCGGGATTGGATCTGTTCCTCGATGCAGAAGCAGCGGGGGGCGGAAATATCCTCAAGCTGGATAGCGCTGAAGGTGGGGGCAATATTGACCACGGTCTCAATTATCTGCTCGGGGTCCTTGGTATTCAACAAGACCGGTACTGCCGACAGTCCGGTCAGCGTCTCCATTAAACTGGCCTTGCCTTCCATAACCGGCATGGCCGCCAGCGGCCCCACATCTCCCAGGCCGAGGACGGCACTGCCATCGGTTACAATGGCCACCAGATGGCGAATGGCTGTGAAACGCCTGGCCAGGGCTGGATTTTTTTTAATCAGCAGGCTGACTTCTGCCACCCCCGGAGTGTAAACCTTTCGCAGAACACTGATGTTGTTGATTTCATAGCGGGAGCGAACGGCTATTTTGCCTCCCTGGTGCATTTCCAGAACTTCATCCCGGACTTCCAGCAGCTCGGCTCTGGGATAGGCTTTGACTGCTTTGATCACCCGTTCCAGGTGGGCTTCGTCATCTACAAAAATGGTAATGTCTCTGTCCATGTAGTTGGTGCCCATGTGGATGATCTTGATTTCGCCCACGAAGGCCTGTTCTGAGCCGATGACAGAAAGAAAGCCTCCGAATATTCCGGGCTTTTGAGTCAGACGGCAGCGCAGTGTTCTGACTAATTTAACTTCCCACCACATAATTTCTCTCCTTCTTTTCGACTGTGAAAATTAATTATATAACTTTTTGGCTGCGGGCGGTATGGAGGGAACATGATTAATATGATTCTTGCCGCAGGGTTAGAGTTGGGAAACAGAATAATAGATCTGCAGTCTTTAAGGAAAAAATCTGGCTGCATGGCAACTTCAATTCCGGCCGAAAGGTCAGCTCCTGTTGTCTTCCGTTAACTGAATCCGGGGGGCAGGGTCTGTTTTCGCCGGAACGGCTGGAGTCCGGAAGCAAAGAAAAATTGAAGACAGATCCCGGCCTGAAAGGGTCAGAAATGGATTGGCCGGTTATCTTCATCAGTGTCAGCGGTCGCCAGGCTGCGGGTATAAACCTGATTCAGGCTGCTTACCTCGGGTGATTACGACCGCATTAACTAAAGGAGGGGGAACTATAGGCTTTTGCCTGACGATGCTATGATAACCGATTCGCAGATTCTAGGCTGGAAGGCGATTTTTCCCGGCTGAAATGATAATAGAAAATCGGAATTACTATGAAGATAAACAGGGCTGAGGCGGTCAACCCGCCCAGGGTGGCCAGAGCCAGGCTGGACCAGATCTGCCGCCGGCCGGTTTCCAGCTGTAACAGGAGCAGAGGGAGAAGGCCGAACACTGTGGTTGTCGTGGTCATGAAAACGGGGCGGATTCTTTCCCGGGTGCCCCTGATCAACGTTTCCACCAGGCTCAGGCCGGAAGTCTTTCGGGTGTAATTGATATGGTCGACCAGGATGATGGCGTTGTTGACGACGATCCCGGCCAGGAGAATCAGTCCTATGTAGGCAGAAGAATCAAACGGATAGCCGGCAATGACAAAAGCCAGAAAAACTCCGGTCAGGGAAAGCGGGACGGCCAGCAGGACTATGAATGGTTGAATGAAGGATTCATAGAGCGAGGCCAGAATGATAAAGATGATGACCAGGGCCGCCAGCAGACCGTATTTCAGCTGAGATTTTTCTTCGGTGGTCATTAAGAAACCATACTCCATGGTGGCCGTAAAGCCGGGCGGCAGGCTGAGGGCTGAAAAAACTGTCTTCCGGTAATTTTCGGCTGCCTTGTATGGTCCCTTGAATTCCCACATGACCGTCATCTGAAATTGCTGATTTTCCCGGTAGATGGAACCCGGGATTTCTTTTTCCTCAACTGCCAGTAAATCCCTGACCTGGAGCTGTTCACCCCCGGGGGATACCAGCAGCGTTTCCAGAAGCTGGCTGAGCTCCTGGCTTTCGGCTTCCGGGAACTTGATTTCGATGAACCTTTCCTTTCCCTGGATGACAGCCTTAAGCCTCAGGCCGAAGGTGCCCCGGACCAGGCTCTGTAACTGGTAGAAGATGTAGTTCGGGTCAAGGTTATACCTGGCCAGGGCCTCTTCTTTGATTCTGAGAATGTACTCTGTGGAGTTGATGTCACCCCAGCTGTACTGGCTGGTTATCGACCTGATCTCACCCACCCTTGGATTTCTCCTGAGCCTGGTCTCCAGGTCAGCGGCTATATCCTGAAGTTTCTTGAGGTTGTAGCCATAAATTCTTATAAAGGAATCCAGGTACCGACCGGCGCTCATCGAAGAATAATAACCCTGGGGGTCGAAACCAGAAACGCTGATGCTGACTCCGGCAAAATTGGTGGCCAGCCTGATAAGTTCATCTTTCAGGAGGTAAGGATGGGCCGATAACTCCACCTCCGGCGGGAAGGTGATATCCAGAAAACCTCGTTCCCTCAGGACCTGGCTGTTGACCTGCTTCTGGCAGGGGTAAGCCAGGGCTTTTTCTTCGAATTTCCGCAACAGTTCATCTGTGGCTTCTATCCTGGTTCCGGCAGGCATGGTCAGGTAAACGTTGAGTCGGTCCCTTGAGTACCAGCGGAAAAACTCTCCGATGGTCACATTCTTCTTGAAAGTGCGATAGCTGCCGAAGGTAATGAGTCCAATTATCAACAGAATTTCTAATGGATGCTTCAGGCAGAAGCGGAGAATTTTTTCAAAAACAGAGAAGACCCGGTCTTTCTGTTTTCCCGGCTGGAGGTAGAGCAGACGCGGACTCAGGGCGGGGATGAGTGAAAAAGAAACCAGAAGTGAGGTGGCCAGGGCCAGCGACATGATTATTCCCAGTGGCAGGTAGTAAATCCGCAGCCTCCCCTGGAAAAATGGGAAGCAGAAAAAAACTCCGATGGTAGTCAGAGTGGAAGCCAGTACCGGGGTCACCATCTGCCGGGCTCCAGCCAGGGCGGCTTCCTTCGGGGCCAGTCCGGATTCCCTTAGCCTGAGTATGTTTTCAAACACCACGATTGAATTGTCGACGAAAATCCCGAAACCCAGGGCCAGGGCTCCCAGGGTCAACATGTTCAGAGAAATCTTGAAAAGGTAAATGAAATTAAAGGCAATGACGGCTGAAAAAATAACTGAGGACAGTATAAGTAGCGATGGCGAGAGTTTACGGATGATGATGAAAATCATCAAAAAGATAATCAGGGTGATAACTGCCGCCAGAAGATATAGATGGCGGAGGTTATCCAGAATTTCCTGACTCTCGTCGTCCACCACCCGGAAAA
>CAZDZU010000143.1:0-1199 GCA_964509995.1 uncultured Eubacteriales bacterium
CCCCCTGATGGCCTGGACCAGGAAGCCGGCCAGCTCATCGGGAGAAAGGTTCGGATACCTGGCCAGGGCTTCCCTGTTGATCTGTATCAGCAGGTGGGGCTTTCCCTTTTGCAGATTGAGGTTAAGGTCGGTCAATCCGGGGACAGTCTGAAGCTTTACGGACAGCTCCCGGGCAATCTGGCGCATAAATTCCAGGTTCTGGCCTTTGACTTTGAGAACGATTTCGCCTGAGGTCAGGGCCAGAAATTCCCCCAGAGTCGTCTGTTCCCGGCTGAGGGAGTAGGTCAGCTCAGAGAAGCCCGATAGATATTTTCTGGTTCCGGCCATCAGCCGGTTGAGAGCTCCCGGATTTCCGGCCTCGATTGCCACCACGGCCGAATTGACCGAAACATCGGGACGGAAGGACTCGCTGCTGGAGATTATCCCCACCTGGGAAAAAACCCTCCGGCAATCGGTTTGCTGTCGGAGCCAGTTTTCCACCAGGGCAACGATTTCCTCCGTTTGCTGCAGAGAGTATTCGGCCGGCGTTTTAAGGTTGATGTTGAAACTCGAAGTTCTTATGGGTGGCATCAGTTCCCGGGGCAGGACCAGACCCAGAACCAGGATCAGGGAGAATAGAATAACGGCCAGATAAAAAGTGGTCTTCTTGTGGTCGAGAGACCAGCTTAAAAAGGCAGAATGGCGGTCAACGAATTTCCGGTAATTGCGGTTGAAGGACCGGAAAACAGTTTCAAAGACCGGTTTCAGAAGTCTCGAAATCTGCCTGAATGCCAGGCCCAGAATCCAGCCGACCGCTCTGGCTGCCGTTACCAGCAACCCGAAGGTCAGCAGGAACGGGTTGTACAGCAGGAACTTTAGACCCAGCCAGGGATAGGACCACCAGCCTTTTGCCCCGATTTCTGACCTCATTTTTGCGAAACTGAGAAACCTGAAGCCGGGCAAGACTTTTTCCGGCCAGGAAATCAATTTTTCGCGCGAGGCCAGCATCGGCAGGAGGGTTACCGAGACCACCAGAGACGAAAGCAGAGTAAAGGTAACGGTCAGGGCTGTGTCCTTGAACAGCTGTCCGGCCAGGCCCTTCACGTAGATTACGGGCAGAAATACAACGATGGTAGTCAGAACCGAAGCGGTTACCGGGCTGATTACCTCGCGGGTGCCCCGGCTGGCGGCCTCCTTGACCGGGCTCCCCAGCTGACGAT
>CAZDZU010000143.1:1209-5038 GCA_964509995.1 uncultured Eubacteriales bacterium
GACGATGCCGGAAAATATTTTCCGAAACCACCACCGCGGTATCGTCGAGCATGCCCACACCCACGGCCAGCCCGCCCAGCGACATCAGGTTCAGTGTTATGTCACGGAGAAAAAGAAGGTTAAAAACTCCGATGATAGAGATGGGGATGACAGTGCCTATGATCAGCGGGGATTTCCATTCCTGCAGGAAAATCAGCAGTGTCAGGAAAGCCAGAATGGCCCCCTGGAGAATCTCTTCCCGGGTGGAATCTATGGCGCTCTGGATGTAGCCGGCCTGTTCTGAGATGACTTCGAGGTTAATTCCCGGATTTTCCCTTTTAATTTGCTCAATGACCTCTCTGGCTGCCCGGCTGACCTTCACGGTATTGGTCCCGTATTCCTTTCTGATCAGAAGCCCGATACTGTCCCGGCCGTTCAACCTGGTGGTTCCCTCGCGTTCTTTGATGGTGTCCACCACCCGGCCAATATGCTTTAACAGGACGACGCCGCCGTCTCCGGTGAACCTGACCGGAATTTCTTCAATTTCGTTAACGGAGTCAAATTCTCCCGCGATCTTTAAGGAATAGACAAATTTCCCCTTGCGGATGGTCCCTCCCTGCAGGCTGCGGTTAAAAGCGGCAATTTTCTGAGAAACGGTCTCGATGTTCAAACCGTACCCGGCCAGTTTTTCCGGGTCAACTTCTACCTGAATTTCTCTTTCCACCCCGCCGGTGATTTCCACGGCGGCTATGCCTTCTATCTGTTCCAGCCGGGGCTTGATCATCTCCTCGGCCAGTTCCTTGAGTTCCAGTAAACTCCGCTCACCCGTCAGGGCCAGGGTCATGATGGGACTGCTCTGAGGGTCGAGAGTGATGATGACTGGCTTTTCGCAACCTTCTGGCAGGCTGTCGCGGGCTGAGTCCAGCCGCTCCCTGGTGTGGAGCAGGGCAAAGTCCATGTCCGTTCCCCAGGTAAATTCCAGGCTGATGAAGGAAAAGCCTTCTTTGGAAACGGATTCCACCCGGCGCAAACCAGGAATCCGGCTGACCGAAGTTTCCAGAGGGACGGTCACCAGCATTTCCACTTCTTCCGGAGCCACGCCCGGGTACTGGGTGATGACCGACAGCCGTGGGTAACTTATGGACGGCAACAGGTCTATACTCAGATGGCCAAGGGAGACCACCCCGAGCAGGATGATGGCAATAAAAAACATCAGGGTGGTGACCGGACGCTCTATGGAAAATCGGGCTGGATTCATAGCCGTCGCTCCCGCTTGTGTCCTGTCATTCGACTACCCGGACGGGCGAATCATGGGCCAGGGTCAGGTGACCCTCCACGATGACCTGTTCTCCTTCCCTCACTCCGTCCAGGACTTCCACGAACTGTTCGTTTTCTTCTCCGGTCTGGATGTAACGCCATTTGGCCAGCCCATTTTCTATTACGAAGACCAGCGGCCGTCCGCCCCGGACCAGAACCGCGGCCTGAGGCACGAGCAGACGGCCGTAAAAAATCTCAGAAACTATTTCCACCTCAGCGTGCATGCCGGGCTTAATTTCTCCCGCCGGGTTATCCAGGTGTATAAAAACGCTGCAGGTTTTTTCCGCCGGATTGACCAGAGGGCTGATGGCTGCCACCCGGCCCCGGAAGACCTTTCCGGGGTAAGCCGGGAAACGGATATCAGCTTCCCGACCGAGCTTGATCTTGCCGATCAGAGTTTCCAGCACCCTGGCTTCGATTTTCAGCTGGCCGAGGTCGACCAGAGTGCAGATTTCCCGCCCGGCTTCGATATTTTCTCCCGGAGCGACTTTAATCTGGGTGACCACGCCAGAAAAAGGGGCGGTGATTCTGGTCTTTTCCAGTTCCATCCTGGCCCGCTTGACGTTGACCTCGGCCTGGGTTAAGCCCTTGGAAGCGGCAATTATTTCATCCCTTTTGAGCCCGCTGCCGATTAGAGCAAGTTCGTAATCGCGGCGGGCCCTGTCCAGCTCTGCCTGACCGAGGCGCCCTTCACTATGAGCAGCTTCGGCCTTTATAAAGGCTTCCTCGGCTTTTTTAAGTTTTTCCAGGTCCTCGCGATTTCCGGTCAAGTCCGGCTGCTGGAAAAGGCGGTCCAGCAGCAGCTCGGACAGAGCTTTTAGCCGGGTGGCTTCATCCTGCTCCAGCTGCAGCCGGTAGGGGATGTCGTCCAGTTCGGCCAGAACTTCGCCCGTTCTGACCTGCCGACCTTCCTGAATATTGAGTTTCTTCAGCACACCTTTGACCTCGGCCTTCAGGATAATTTTTCTCTCGGTGAATACTTCCCCCGGAGACTTGATCCTTTTTTCCAGGTCGGCCAGCCTGACTGTGGCTCCCTTAACGGGCAGGGGGGCCGCGGCCGTTTGAGTCTCAGCCGACGGCGCGGAGTAGGTGCTCTCCCCGCTGCCCGAATTCTGCCGGGCTGATTTCCTGTAAAGCAACCAGGCTCCCACGGTCAGGGCAATAATAACCAAAATAATAAGAGCGGTGACCAGGGGTTTTGATCTTTTGCTCATTTCTTCCACCCGAAACGGACTTAAATCTAATTTAATTAAATACGACGTAAAAAGTCAAAAAGTTATATCACCCGGGCCAGGCTGCCGGGGAGCGGCACCAAATTATCAAGGAAATGAGATTTTTTTGCCGAAAATGGCTATAATATCGCTTTGCGAATACCGTCGCAGGCGGGAAAGACCAGAAAGGCTGTTAAAAGCAGCCTGCATCTGTTTTGTCTTATTTTAGTTTATTATAATTGATAGGTCGGGCGGGTCGAAAAGACCCGGTCTTGTCCGCCACCAATATCAGGAAGGATGACCATGAATTCAGGACAGAGAAAACCGGTAGCCAAAAGCCAGCTTTTCCTGCTGGTGGTTTCGATAACCTCAGTTATAATCTTGCTCTCTCTTTTACTGACAGGATTCAGGTCTGTTCCGGCCGTGCCGTCAACCGGGGAAAAACCGGTTGTTCCGGGAGTCAGCCTGACCGGAATTTCTCTTCCCTTTGTGCCCAACCAGGGGCAATGGGATAGCCGTCTGAAATTCCGGGCTGACCTGTTTTCAGGTGCCATGGTCGTTACCGACCGGGAACTGATATTCAGCCTGATGACATCCGACCGAAGCCAGGTGGGGGCGGTTCAGGAAACAGATTTGCCCTCCGACGGTCAGAACAGAGCCCGGCTTCTGATTTTTAAGGAGAAGTTTCTGACCGCCAGCGGGCAGGAAGTTGTTTTTTCTCCTTCCGGACAGGAACCAGCCGGCACCGCGGTTTCCTATTTTCACGGACAGAATGGAGAAGCATGGAAGAATAAGCTATCCGCCTTCAATTCTCTCCGGCTGGGAGAAGTCTATCCTGGAATAGAAGTTGAACTCAGGGCTTCGGGCGGAAACGTGGAGAAATTTTTCCGCCTGCGTCCCGGCTCCCGGGTTAAAGATATAAATATCAAGGTAGAGGGAGTAGAAGCCCTCAAACTTTCAGAAGGTGGCCAGCTGGTTCTGGTTTCAGCCACCGGCCCGCTGGAAATGGTTAAACCAGTCGGCTACCAGGAAATTGACGGGCGACGTGAGTATGTGGAAGTAGCCTACGAGGTGCGGGCCGATGACGAATACGGATTCAAGATCTGTGGTCCTTATAACCCGGATTACGCGCTGGTCATCGACCCTGCCCTGAGCACTCTGTCCGCCTCAACCTATATCGGCGGGACGGGCAATGACCGGGGATATTGTGTCGGTGTTAACGGCGAGGGAAAGGTTTATGTCGCTGGTTACACGGTGTCGGTTTTCCAATCCGACTTTCCGACCACTACCGGAGTCATAGACACTTCAGCCAACGGCAGTTA
>CAZDZU010000144.1:0-4970 GCA_964509995.1 uncultured Eubacteriales bacterium
TCCTGTCTGTGAACCTGAGCCTGACCCGGAGAAAGCAGAAGGGAAAAGCCGCGGGCTTTCTGGCGGCCGGTGTCGGTTTCCTGTTCTGGCTGGTCGGGCTGGCGATTTTCCTGCGCTGAGGAGGTAGGGTAATGGAGATTATCTTCAGGAAGTTCAGGCTGAGCGATTACGAACGGGTGATAGAGCTATGGAAGCAGTGCGGTCTGCCGCTTAAACCGGAAGGCCGTGATAGTCGAGAAGAAATCAGCCGCCAGCTGGAGTTAACGCAGGTCCTTTTCCTTGTGGCCGAAGCCGGGGGACAGGTTATCGGCACCGTCCTGGCGACGCATGATGGCCGCAAGGGCTGGCTCAACCGCCTGGCAGTGGACCCGGCTTACAGGGGAAAGGGACTGGGTCAGAAACTGGTCAGGCTGGCCGAGCAGGAGCTGGAAAAACAGGGGCTAAAAATGTTTGCCGCCCTGATTGAGGAGGATAACCTGCCCTCGGTCAACCTGTTCGAGAAGCTGGGTTATACCTTTCATCCGGAAATAAAGTACTTTACCCGCAAGAAATCACCGGAAGTCTGAGGTCAGCTGTATAATTCTTATATTTCCTATCGGTCTACTGGGGTAAGGGCCGGGTTGCCCTTGAAACAATCTCAACTTCAGAAAAGATTGTGCCATTTTCAATGGAGGCCCGATTGGGTTTCTGAATTTTGTTGAGGTTAAAAGAAATACTTCCTGAGAACTGCGCGGCTCCAGAGCCCATCTAAAGGATAGATTCAGGAGACCGCCGATCAGTCGGGACCGAATGAAACTGCGGATGAGAAAGGGCCGCGCCCGGCCGGCCATAACACGAGGCTGGCTTTCAGTACAGATTCTTAACCTGCTGGCTGAATTCCAGCACTGCCTCCATGATTTCCCGCTGACTGAGGGTCGGCCCGTCCTGCGGGGAGTCGATGATGCGGTAATCAAAGAAGGGGCAGTTGCCTTCATACCAGCGCTCTGCAACCGGCCGTCCAAGCCTCTCCCTCTTTTCTTTTTCCAGCCGGTTAAGCAGGCTTCCCAGTCCCCGGAGGTTAACTCCGGCCTCGGGGTCGACCCCGATAATGAATCGGCGGTTGCCGAAGCCGGTCAGGAGGAAAGAAAAGCCCCGGCCCAGCGGAGAATTGAAGACGTCGCGCCGGGCCCATTCTTTAAGTAAAAAACTCTTCGGGCTCTGCACCACCAGACCGTCTATAATTTGCTTTCCCCTTCCGTCACTGCGGGGCAGATAAAGTTGAATCCGGTCCGCTCTTTCCAGGTCTTCCAGGTAGTTGAAATAATCTTCTTCCACGCGATGCATGGCTTTAAGGTAGCGGTCGATGCCCTGAAAAATTGACCGGCAATCCAGAATATCCCGTCCCAGGCTGGCCTGCTCGTAGAGGAGCCTTAGCATCCTCAATCCTTCCTGCACTCTTTCTGGATTGGTTTCCTCCTCCGGTTTCTGGATGGCCACAAACATAGCCCGGAGCAAGCCGTAAGGAGTGGAACTCAGCTCGACTTTTTTGGGTATGGTGGCGGAGTCGGCCAGCCGGGTGTAGGCAGCAATATCTTGCATCGCCCGGTCAACCCGCCTGAGTTCCAGAAGCTTGAGGCTCAGGAAAATGGAGCTCACGGCGTCGAAATCCGGCAGACGATGGGTGATGATGGTCAGCTTCTCGACCGGTTCCGGCAGATGAGCCAGCACCAGTTCCGGATGTTT
Organism: uncultured Eubacteriales bacterium; assembly: GCA_964509995.1. Taxonomy (GTDB): domain Bacteria; phylum Acidobacteriota; class Aminicenantia; order Aminicenantales; family Saccharicenantaceae; genus Saccharicenans. Next base: position 1,723 of record CAZDZU010000144.1, read on the forward strand.
GACCACCAGAGAAGCTGCGCATTCAGCTTCGGCTTCCGGTTGATGATGGTCTATAACCCCGGGCAAGGTCTTCAGACCGACATCCAGAATCAGAGTTTCTGGCCGGGGTTCAAATTCCTGGCCGTAGGGCGCAAACTGGAAAACGACTTCCATTGTTCTTGCCGTTCTGCCTGTCGAGCTTGAGGCTCCCGGTCAGGATGCCGGGCCCTGGTCACTTAGGCCTGGAAAAAAGTGTGCTGAGTATATTTTCCTCCAGCTCTTCACCGGGCGTCGGATATTTGCGTCGCATATGTTTTTTATTCACCTGGCTTAGGCAGGCGCTGACCTCTGAAACTTTTGATAGCGCCTGGACCGCCTGTCCGCTTTCTGAATAGACTTCAATGGTCACGGTATAGGGGATTCCGGTGGCCCTGAGGTTCTGATTTTCCAGGATCTTGATTATTCTTTCGCGGAGCTTTATGGCCCCGGCCCGGTTGGTGTTGGGCAACATGATCATGAATTCGAATTCATCTATCCTGGCTACCAGGTCGACCTTCCTGGTAGTCTTTCTCAGAATGAAAGACAGGTTGGTTACCACTCTGGCCCCGGCCTCCTGGCCGAAAGTCTGGATAATCTTTTCATAGTAATCTATGTCAACCTTGAGCAGGGACAGGTCGATGCCGTAGCGCTCACAGCGAGCCACTTCTTGCTGGAAATAATTGACGAAGGCTCGGGTGTTGTAGGCGTCGGTCTGGGGGTCGAATTCTTCCAGCTCGCTGACGTGCTTGAGCAGCACCAGTCGTTCCAGAAGCAATTCGAAAAAGGCAATCAAGCTCAGGAGCAGCTTGAACTCATCCAGGGTGAATTGCTGGTTGTTTTTCTTGTTGAACAGACTGACCAGGCCGTAGACCTTTTTTTCAATCCTCACCGGAACGGCCATCAGGGTATAAACCTCGAACCCTGGCAGCTGGTCCACTTTGGGGTTGAATCGTGGGTCCCGGCTGCAGTCAGAGATGATGATATTCTGATTGGTTTCGGCAGCCAGACCGCAAATTCCTTCTCCCCGCCTTATCATCCGGTCCTGGAGGCTGGGAGCGTTTTCGCCGATTACCCGGCCATATCTGAGGTCGCGGGAGGCCTGGTCCCGGAGCAAAAAAGCGGCCACTGCGGGTGCGAAGATATCATCAATTTTCTTGAGCAGACGTTCGATAAGGTCGTCAATGCTTCTGGCCAGAGACAGTTCCCTGGTGGCTTCGAAATACTTGGCCGTTGGAAATGACTGGAATTTCCCAGAACCGATCCCGCCCTTTAACTCTTCCATTGGCTATATATTTAACAAATTTTGTTCTCAATTTCAACAGGAAGTTATCATCCGGAACCAGGTCTTTTCCTCCCGGCTCTAGTTTCCTTTTCCTGTTGCTCAGCCGGGCCTGTTTCTGCCCGGAGCCTTCATTTCCGCCTATTTGTTGGCATTTGATCCCGATTGCCAGTCCTCAGGTTTAGTCGGTATTTCCTTCAAAAAATCAGAATTTACCATGAAAAGATAGGACAGGTCGCGGTTCTTTATAACTACCTGCTGTTTTTCGCTGTTTTCCGGACCAACCAGGAGCTGAATTTCCCTGATTTCGCTGTCAGCCGGTTTGACCCGGACTGAAATTTCAAGGGTCGGGTTGTCCAGGCCGTATTCTTTTAGTTCGGCCGGATTATCTATGAACTCGGAGGCTTCCAGATATTCCAGCTTCCGCAACAGGGATTCGATTTTTGACTCCTCGGCCGGCTCTTTCCTGGCTTCCCCCAGCACCAGAAACCATTTTTCCTGTTCCTTTCCCCTGTCCTTCACCTTTTCCCGGACTGCAGTCAGTTGCCAGTTTTCTTTTTTCAAGCTGAGGCCCACCGCTTCCCAGGAATTAAAACTGGCCACTTTTTTCTCCCTGAGGTCAGCCACTTTTCTGCCGAGGTCGGTAGCAATCTGGCTGTCGATTTCAATAATCTTCCGGGCGAGAGAACTGGTGGCCACCACTTTATTGTCCCTGCGATTGATGGAGAAAATCAGTTCCTGACTGTCCTGAAGACCGAGGGTCACCGTAAACTCCGGCCGGTCGAGGCCGTACTGTTTCAGTTTTTCCAGGTCTTTTTCCTCGGCCAGAAATTCCTTGGCCCGCAATCCGGACAGGCTGTCCAGCAGGTTGTCTATCTGGTATTTGGAAGCCAGGGCTGAGACCGGGTAAATGAACTGCCAGGCTTCTCCTTCTCGCTTGACCTTCCAGTTGAGTCCTTCTGATCTGAGCTCAACCGATTGCACCCTGGATGTTTCAAACTTCAGGATGTCTTTTTTTCTCAGGTCGAATACTTTTTTATCCAGGCTGTATTTAAGAGGCGAGGCGAGAAGGACCACCTGCTGGCGGTCGGCCCTCCGCGCATAAAGGGTGCCGTCCAGCGGATTTTCCATGCCGATCTGAATGAGCACCGGCTCACTCTGGCCTTTAAGCCACAGGCTGATTTCTTTTTTTGGGATTTCGTAAGCCGCCGGGTCAGTTGCCTGTTCTTCCACCACCTTGTCTATTCTCAGGCTGGCGAAATTCTCAGCCAGGCTGCTGGCTTCGTATTCATCGGCATCGGCTTCCAGCGGTTCTACTAACTGCCAGCGGCCCTGGTCATCCTTCTTCAGGGTTATGACCGAACCATCTTCTTTTTTCAGACTGAACTTCTCCACCTCGGAAGCCTTAAAATCGGTAAGCTTTTCGGCCGCCTCTTTTTTCTCCTGGGACTTCTCTGAGCGGTGCTCGACCAGGACCACAACCGTGAGAAGAGCGACCAGAATTGCCAGAAGAATGAGAGTCGTCCTGAACTTCATAAGGACCTCCTTTTAGCCCAGATGCTCAGGCCCACGACCAGCACCAGCACCGGAAGCAGTATCACCGACAGTAACATCAGGAACCGGCCCTGACTCGGAGTCAGGCTGATCGAGCGGGGAGCTCTGGTTCTCGGCTGGATGGATATCAGGTCCGACTCTTCGGTCAGCCAGTTAACTGTGTTCAGGAAGAAATTGCCGTTGCCAGAAAGGTTGTAGTATTTATTGGCGATGAAATCTGAATCACCGAACACGACCAGTCTTGCCTCCCGGGAAACTGATGCGGCTTCATCTTTCTTGTTTTCAGCTTTATCTTCCTTCCGGTCTTCTTTTCCCTTGTTTTCTTCAGTCTTGTTCTCCTGTTCTTCTGGCTTGACTTCAACCTTCAGGCTTCCGGCCACAGCCAGGGTGATCGGAC
>CAZDZU010000145.1:0-4941 GCA_964509995.1 uncultured Eubacteriales bacterium
AACAGCAATTAAGCAAGCAGAGGAATACGGTCTTCTGGGAGAAAATATCCTGGGGAGCGGTTTTTCGTTCGAACTGGAACTCATCAGGGGGGCCGGGGCTTTTGTTTCGGGTGAAGAAACCGCCCTGATTGCCTCCATAGAAGGCCGCCGGGCATTTCCCCGGCAGAGGCCGCCTTTTCCGGTAATCCGTGGGCTGTGGGGCCGGCCGACAGTTATAAACAATGTGGAAACCTGGGCCAATGTGCCGCTGATTATCCAGGAAGGGCCGGCCTGGTTTTCTATGGTCGGAACGGCCGGCAGCAAAGGGACCAAGATTTTCTCGCTGGTAGGCAAAGTTCGTTATACCGGCCTGGTGGAAGTTCCGTTCGGACTGACGCTGGGAGAGGTGATAGAAGAAGTGGGGGGCGGTCCGGAGCCAGGGCAGAGGATCAAAGCCGTCCAGACCGGCGGCCCATCTGGAGGTTGTCTCCCGGCCTCACTTTTTAATCTGCCCCTTGATTATGAAAGCCTGAATAAAGCCGGTTCCATCATGGGCTCGGGAGGAATGATTGTCATAGATGAAGCTACCTGTCTGGTGGACCTGATCCTTTATTTTATGCGTTTTGCCCGGGAAGAATCCTGCGGCCAGTGCGCGCCCTGCCGGCTGGGAACCGCCCGTCTGGTCAGGATCCTGGAAAAAATTACCCTGGGTCAGGGCTGCCCCGAGGACCTGGACCGACTGGCGAAAATCGGCTGGACGATGCAGGAAGCTTCGCTGTGCGGTCTGGGGCGGACGGCCGCCAATCCGGTTCTGAGCGTCCTGCGCTATTTTCGAGAAGAGCTGGAGAAACATGTGATCGATAAAGAATGTCCGGCCGGAATCTGCCGGGGACTTGTTTCTTACCGGATAGATACTGGCCGCTGCATTTCCTGCCTGATGTGCCTGCAATCCTGCCCGGTCGGAGCGATTGCCGTGGCTGAGGACGGATATCCGCGTATTGACCAGAATCTTTGCACCCGGTGCGGGACCTGTCCAGGTGTCTGTCCACCCGGAGTTTCAGCCATAATTAAATTAAAAAGAAAAGAGACGCCAAACACGCAAAAGTCTGGAGGGGAGTGAAATGTCCGGGCAGGTCATCAGACTGAAAATTGACCAGAAGACGGTTGAAGCCCGTCCCGGCATGACCGTGCTGGAATGTGCCCGGAGCAACGGGCTGTTTATTCCTTCTCTCTGCGACCTGGAAGGTCTGCCGGCCTTTGCCGGCTGCCGGCTGTGCCTGGTGGAAATCGCCGGCCGTGTCCATCGCTCTCCGGCCTGCCAGACATTAGTGGAAGAGGGGATGGACATCATAACCAGCTCGCCTGAGCTGGAAGCTCTTCGCCTGGCCACTTTTGAATTGATTCTCAGCGAGCATCCGTATTTCTGTCTTCTATGCCAGGAAAAGCCGGACTGTACTCAGCTCAAGACCACCATGATAAAAGCCCTGGAACCGGGGGGCTGCATTTTCTGTCCGAAAGACGGGGCCTGTGAATTGCAGCGGGTAGCTGAATACCTGAAGCTGAAAAGGGTAACTTTTGACTTTGAGGACCGGGGGCAGCCGCTCTGGCAGTCGGACCCCTTCATATTTCATAACCCCAATCTGTGTATTCTGTGCGGCCGCTGTGTCCGGGTTTGCTCCGAAGTCCGGGGAGAAAACGTCCTCGCTTTCATCGGTCGCGGCCCGGAAACGTCTGTCGGTACATTTCTGAAGAGGAATCTGCGAGATTCAGATTGCAGTTTTTGCGGCGCCTGCCTGGATGTCTGCCCGGTAGCGGCCTTCGGCGAGAGAGGAGTAACCGCGACCCGGGGACAAACAATATATGAAGATTCGTTCATATGTCCGTTGTGTGGCTCGGGCTGCGAGCTGAGGGCCGAGTTCCAGGAAGACGGACACCTGAGAAGAATTGTCCCCGAAAGCGGCGGTCCAGCCCTGGGCGCAGCCTGTGCCCGGGGGAGGTTCGGACTGAAGGAAATTGTCGACCTGGTTTCTGATGAATCTTTACCGGTCATCAGACGGGATACGCGGTTGTTTTCGGTTTCCCGGGAAGAGGCGCTGGCAGCGGCAGTTGAGTCTTTGAAGAAATATCAACCGGAAGAAATCGCTCTGATTTTCGCGGGCCAGATTCCGGCTGACGGTCTCATGGCCTTTTATCAATTCGGGCGGTTGCTGGGCACAGACCGACTATATTATTTTTACCCTGAAGCTTTTCTGGAAAGGATAGCTTCTTTTGAATGCCGGCAGGGCATAGAGCTTGGAAGAAGTATTGATTTTAAGGAACTCGATGGATACGGGTCTTTTTTGCTGGTGGATATTGACCTTAGTTCTGAAGCCCTGACTCTCTGGCTGGAAATGAGGAAAAGCCGGCGCCGTGGAGCCCGGTTGCTGGTTCTGGATTCAGGAATAAATCGCTCCGGGCAGACGGCAGAGGTCAATCTGCAATGCTTGCCCGGAAAAGAAACCGAAGCCCTGCTCGCCCTTTTAAAAAAGGTTATCCTGAAATTTCCGGGACTCAGTTTCTATCCCGGTTATGAGCGGCTGCTGGCTGAGCTTGCCCTTTGGTCGGAGGAAGAACTGGCCAGAGCTGGCGGACTTCAGGAACGGGAGATTGAGCGGGCGGCCGAGGTTCTGCTCTCCTCCCGGCCGTCACTTTTTCTTTTCGGTCAGAGGTTGCTGCGGCAGCCCCGGTGGTCTGAAAATCTGGCTGCCCTCTGGAATCTTGGCCTGAGGCTGGAAGCCGGTTTAGTGCCTGTAACCGGACGGGCCAATGAGCTTCTGATTCCGGGGCTTAAAAAAAGCTTCGGCCTGCAGACGCTCCCGGATCTGGAACCAGTTGAAAAAGCTATAGCGGAGGGGAAAATAAAGGGGCTCTATGTGCTCGGCGACCTGCCACTCGACAGGCAACCTGATTTGTTGATCGTTCAGAATCCTTACCGCATAGGGCTGGCGGAAAAGGCCGATATCTTTATTCCTGCTGCCGTCTGTCTTAAAAGTGAAGGCCTGCTGGTGGACCAGGCCGGTCGGGTAAAAAAGACTGGCCATAAAGCCCGGCTGTCCGCTAACGATGACAGGCTGGCCGATGCAGTTATAATGGCCGGGCTGGCCGGAGCTATCGGCAAAAGTCTGGAGAGTGAAGATTACTCCAGGTGTCTGGAATCGGTGCTCGGTGTAGAATCCTCTGAGAGAGGGAATGCGGCGGCCACTTACCTTCCTCTCGCTTTTTCCCTGGAAAAGCCGGGCAAAGCCCGCGACTCCGAGACCGTCGGACTTCGAGCAGAGCTTGAAGTCATCGTTGGAGATAACCTTGACCATTACGCCGGCCTGTCCATGGCCGGGCTGAGCTCTGCTTTCAGGGCGATCAGGAATCCGGACTGGTTGTGGCTAAATCCCCGCGACGGCGCCCGCCTGGGATTGCGGAGAGGTCAGAAGGTTGTGCTGGAAACAGATTATCAAAACCTGAATCTTGAAATAAAATTCAGCTCCCGGCTCAGGCCGGGTTCAGCTTTTATTAATCCCGTGCTTGATGATTCTCTGAAGATTAAGCTTTTCCGGCGGGGAATAATAAAAGGGACGGTAAAAATAAAAATATGAACAGAGTGGTTCTGGTAGAAAGACTGGTTCCGAACCTTTACCGGCTGGTGCTGGAAGCCCCGGAGGTGGCGGCCTCCGCCCGGGCCGGCCAGTTTGTGATGGTCATTCCCGATGAGAAAGGGGAAAGAATTCCTGTTAACCTGGCCGACTGGGACCGCCAGCAGGGAACCGTTGAACTGGTCTTCTTAAACCTGGGAGTCAGCACCAGAAAGCTGGCCGGGTTGAAGCCGGGAGATAACGTCGGGGGGCTGGCCGGACCGCTCGGTCGGGTTCCGGAAATTCCTGACCCGGGGGCGGTGCTTCTGGCTGGCGGCTGTTATGGAATCGGCGGCCTTTTTCCTCTGGCCAGGGAATTAAAACAGGCTGGCCGGAGAGTTGTTTTTCTGGCTGAAGCCCGAGACCCCGCCTATCTGTACTGGGAAGAAAAGATCAAAAAATATGCTGATGATTTCCTGACCCTCTTCCGGGCTGATTGCCTGGGTACAGGCCGGGAACTCAAAGAACTGGTGGAAGAGATACGAAAAGACCGGCCGGATATATCGCTGCTGATGGTCATGGGCTGCAGTTATCTGCTTTTCAAACTATCGGAAGCTGGCTCCGGCCTCGGGCTTAAAACTCTGGTCAGCCTGAATCCAATCATGGTGGACGGAACTGGAATGTGCGGAGCCTGCCGGGTCTCAGTAGGGGGCCGCACCTATTTTGCCTGTGTGGACGGGCCATGGTTTGAGGGGCGAGGCCTTGACTGGCAGGAATACTTCAACCGCCGAAAAGCCTTCCTGTCGCAGGAAGAACGGGCGCTGGCCAGGCTCGACCGGGAATTCTGGAAGAGGATGGAGTGAGGCTGCCATGAGCGGGCAGGACAGGCTGGAACCGGGACAGGCGGAAAGGCTGAGGAAAGAGAGAGAAAAAGACTGGAGGAAAGCCCTGCGCCGGGAGCTGAGCCTCCAGAAAAGGTTGTCAATCGACCGCCAGCCGATGCCGGAGCAGGAGTCCGGGGTCAGAATAAAAAATTTCAGAGAAGTCAACCTTGGCTACACCCAGGAACTGGCCAGGGCCGAGGCCAGCAGATGTCTGGACTGCGGTCAACCCGGGTGTGTTGCCGGTTGTCCGGTGGCCATAGACATCCCAACTTTTATTAAATACATCGAGGCCGGGGAGCTGGAAAAAGCCCTGGAAAAAATCCGCGAGACTAACGGTCTGCCGGCCATCTGCGGCCGGGTCTGTCCCCAGGAAGTTCAGTGTGAGAAGGACTGCAATCTGGTAAGGGCCGGGAAAGCGCCGGTGGCAATCGGACATCTCGAAAGGTTTGTGGCCGATTATCTCTGTCTCGGGG
>CAZDZU010000146.1:0-4923 GCA_964509995.1 uncultured Eubacteriales bacterium
CATCTATGTCTGGTTTGACGCTCTTCATAATTATGTGACCGGGGCCGGATACGACTGGAACCAGGAACTTTTTAAGACCTTCTGGCCGGCTGATGTTCACCTGATCGGCAAGGACATTTTGCGCTTTCACGCGATTTTCTGGCCGGCCTTCCTGATGGCCGCCGGCTTTCCCCTGCCCGGCACCGTCTTCGGCCATGGCTGGTGGTTGAAGGATGAGACCAAGATGTCCAAGTCCCGGGGGAACGTCCTCGACCCCTACCTGATCCTGGAAAAGGTCGGACCGGATGCCCTGCGTTATTTCCTGCTGAGAGAAGTCCCCGTCGGACTGGACGGAAGCTTCTCCCATGAGGGTTTCGTCCAGCGGATAAACTCCGACCTGGCCAATGACCTGGGCAACCTGGTACAGAGAACCCTGACCATGGTCTTCAATTATTTCGGGGCTGAAATCCCGCAACCGGGCGAGGAAGCGGAAGCCGACCTGGAGCTGGCCAGGGCCTTCCAGGAAACGGCCGGGCGAGTCTATGCTCATTATGACGATTACGCCCTCAACCGGGCCCTGGAAGAAATCTGGGCCTTTCTCAACGTTACCAACAAATACCTGGCTGACCAGGAACCCTGGAAAATCGCCAGAAAACCGGAGGCCCGGAGCCGGCTGGCCAGAATACTTTACCAGGCTCTCTGCGCCATCCGCGGCAGCAGCTACCTCATCTTTCCGGTCATGCCGGAGACGGCTGAAAAGATCTGGACTTTTATCGGGGAAAAAAGAAAGCCAGGACAGGTTCTAAAATTGGACCTGTCATTTTATGACCTGGCCGCGGGGACTAAAATCAATAAACCGGAAGCTCTCTTCCCCAGGATAGACCTGCAGGAGTTTATCGGGGAAGTGGAAAAACCGAAGACCCGGTCAGAAACCGCACCCAAGCCGGAGGTAAAAATGGATTACATCACTTATGAAGACTTCAAGAAAATGGATTTGAGGGTGGCCAGAGTGCTGGCCGCTGAGAGAGTCCCGGGAACCAGCAAGCTGCTTAAACTGCAGATTGACCTGGGAACTGAAAAAAGGCAGATTGTGGCCGGGGTAGCCGAAACTTATTCCCCGGAAGAACTGGTGGGCAAGGAGTTCATCGTCATCGCCAACCTGCAGCCGGCGGTTATCCGGGGCGTAGAATCTCAGGGCATGCTGCTGGCGGCTGAAGTCGAGGGCAAAGCCACCATACCGTTCTTTGACCGGGAACTCCCGCCAGGAGCCAAAGTTAAATAAAAATCAGCCTGTTCTCACCTTTCATAAAGGTAGGCCCAGACTTCCTCAGCGGCTATCTTCCCCTCTCTCAGACAGGCCGGTTCGGAACCGGTCAGGTCGATGATGGTTGAGGGTTTTTCTCCAGGAGTGCGGCCGCCGTCCACCATAAGATCCACGCTGTCCCGGAAAAGTTGATACACCGCGGGAAAGTCGTCCAGCGGTGGTTGCCCGCTTAAATTGGCGCTGGTGGAAATGAGCAGAGCCCCGCTTTTCCTGATTAATTCCCTGAGCCAGTTAAGAGGCGGCACCCGGACAGCGATGGTCAGGCCCGGACCGTAAAGAATATCGGGCAGGACATTTCCTCTGGCTCTGAGAACCAGGGTCAGTGAACCGGGCCAGAAATGTTCAGCCAGTCTGAAAAAAATTTCTGATGGTTGTTCTATGAACTCCAGGACCATTGCCAGGTCTGAAGCCACAAAGGGCAGAGTCTTGCCGGCTTCCCGTCCTTTAAGGCTGAAAATTCGCTCGGCCACAGATCTGATGGTGGCCAGGCCGCCCAGGCCATAAAAGGTTTCTGTGGGATAGACCAGAATTGCCCCTTTTTTGAGCCGTCCGGTCAGGAAATCAAGCCGTTCAGGCTCCAGCTCCTGATGGCGAAGGACAAAAACCTCGGAAGGCACCCGCTCCTCCTTTTACAGCCCGAGAATAGCCCAAAATGGCCAGAGATTCAACAAAAAAAGGACAGTTGTCTAAAAAATAAAACAGCTCCGGGCCCAGCCTGCCTTTTTCCCGGGTATTTTTCCTGGCACGTAATTTGCTATAATGGAGTGGTGAGGAGGTAATCAAGATGAAAAAATCGATCATAATTGTGGCTCTGGCAGTGCTGCTCATTCCCCTGACCGCTTCGGCCAGTATTTTTACCATCCGCTACGGCTATTTCGTCCCCAGGATGAGCGGCGGTCCTGACAGCCTGTGGACCATAGAATTTGAAAATATGAGTTTTAGGAAATCAGCCTATCAGGCTGGAATGCTCGGGATATCCTATGAGTATTTTCTGAATCGTAATCTCAGTCTGGAGCTTTCTGTTGATTTTTACAACCGTCAGAAAGCCGGCTGGTACCTGGATTATACCCAGTATCGGGTGGATAGCACTTATTTCGCCTTTCCCGATTTCTATGGCGAAGCCATCATTCATACCTTCGAGGTTTCCCAGACACCGATCTCTCTTTCCTTAAAGGTGACCCCGCTCGGACGACGGGTCAGATTCGTTCCCTATTTTGGCGGCGGTGTGGGTCTGTATGTCTGGACGGTCAGGTTGCAGGGCGACATAGTTGATTTTTCCGACCCCTGGATCTACAGCGACCCGTCGGGAGATATAACTGTTTATCCGGTTTATTATTCAATTCTTGAAGAACAAAACCGCCTCTCCATTGGCTACAATGCCTTTGCCGGAGTTATGGTGCCCGTTGGCAGTCGCACCACCCTGGATCTTGGCGTCCGCTATAATTTCCTTCAGGCGAGGTTCCGGGATTCCTTTGAGGGTTTTGAGGATTTTGATTTTAACGGTTATTCCCTGGTTCTCGGTCTGAATTTCTGGTTCTGATCCATCTCAGCTCTTCCAATAAAAGTCCGGGCTCTCCTGCGGGAGCCCGGCTGTTTTTTAATTGATTGAATAAAAAGGACCTGGCAGGCAATATTCTTCCCTTATCTTCCAGCAATCAGTCTTTTTCCAATTTTGTCCTGTCCATGACCTGCACGCGGCTTGCGGGCAATTCTGAATACTTCCGAACTTTCTGCTGGTAATAATCAGCTTCTTCCAGACAATCCCTCTTCAGGAAGCCCCCGACCAGAACCCGGCACTTTTTGATGATTTCAGCCCTGATCAGCGCCTTGTCCGTCTCGGCTGTGGCCAGCTCGAGTGCCTTCTCCAGAGCCTGGACCCGCCACCTGTCCAGGCCCCAGTATTTCTTCGAAAGCTGGTCAGGATGCCCGCCCCGTTTGACGATGAGGGGAGCGGGCAGGAAGTGATAGGGATAACGCAGAGCAATTCTCAAACCGAGGTCGTAATCCTCGCAGACCGGGAGGCTCTCGTCGAACTCACCTACTTCCTCAAACAGCCGGCGTCGGAAGAGAGCCGAGGAAAGACTCAACAGACAGAGCGGCAACACTCTATCCAGCACCCGGCCAGAATATTTCTGATGCCGCCGCCTCTGATTGACGCGCCTTCCGTGCCTGACCCAGATTTCTTCTGTCAGGCAGAATCGGGCTTCGGGGAAAGCTTTGAGATAACTCATCTGGACCTGAATCTTGTCCTTGAGCCAGAGGTCATCGGAATCCAGAAAGGCGATGAACTCCCCGCCGGTCAGTTTCAGGCCCTGATTGCGGGCCCGGCTCACTCCCCCGTGGTCGAGGCGAACATACCTGACGCCAGGAAATCTCTGCTGGTAACCGGCCACCACCTCCGGCGTGCTGTCGGTCGAACCGTCGTCGACCACCAGCAATTCCCAGTCGGCAGGATTCTTCTTAAAATAAGTCTGGGCCAGAACAGAATCGATAGCTTCGGCCAGGAAAATAGCCCTGTTATAGGTGGTAATAATTGCTGAAACCATGTCGGGCAAGTCAGCGGCTGAATTCTTTGGGGATGGCAGCCGTAGCTTCCAGCGGAAAGACCAGCCAGCCCCAGGCCGAATCGGCTTCAATTCTCAACTTCAGGGTGAAAGACGGATTTTCTTTCTCCAGACTATCCCGCAGCTCCCGGCCCTGCTCGAAAAAATCAAGTATCAGCGGCAGAGTGCAGGATTTGCTTTCTCCCGCAGTCAGGGTGTTATCTCCTGTCAGCTGCCCGGAATATATAACCCGGGTGCCCAGCAACAGCTCCAGGTTGATTTTCTGAATCAGAAGGTCGTAGCCATTCGGATTGCTGAGGTCAAAACGAAAATCAAAATCCGCCCCTCCCAGAGTCAGGTCGCGGACCCTCAGGGGATGAAACCGGACCTGCGGCAGCTTGAAAACCGGAAAATCAGCCCGGAAATCAAAATTCATCTTTTCTGTCTTTTTTCTATCGTCCTGAAAAATTATTTCCCCGGTCATCCGGCAGGCTGCCTGCTGCCTGGTTCCGGTAAGATATGGTTCCAGGTATTGATAATTTATTCTGACCGGAAAATTGACCACTGTCTGGCTGCCGGCTGGCAGGTCAATCGGCCGGTCAAGAGTGACTGCCTGCCGGAAGTATTCCCTTTCATTTATCAGGACCTGGTATTGATAGGAAACCAGAGCGTAATTCCGGGAAGAATTATTTTCCAGGCGGACATGGAAAGACAGGGTCAAGCCGGAGCCGGACAGGTCCGCGATCTGTGTCTCCTTCACGTTCAGTTCGATATTCTTCCTGGCCGGACGGCCGGATAAGGTGTTGCCCGCCGCCAGGGAAAGGGCCCAGGTCAGGACTAAAAATATCAGGACCTTTGTTTTCTCTTTCATCACATCACAGCAGACAAAGATTTTTTTCGGACGGAAACTAAAAATACCTTAAAAACCATCCGATTACAAGCCGCCCAAGATTTTTCTGGATTCCTGACGGCTGAGGATATAAACTAAATTGAAAATTATTAGAAAGCAGGAGGATTCATGGCTGGAAAAAATCAACTCTGGAAAATGGTCCTGTTGGGCCTGGTCCTGGTCATGTT
>CAZDZU010000147.1:0-4900 GCA_964509995.1 uncultured Eubacteriales bacterium
CCCCTCAAAGACTTCCTGCCCGGTAGCCGATAGTATCTGCCGGATGTAATCGGCTCCGAAGGACAGTTCGATATTGCTCCTGGGTTTCAGGGAGATGCTGCCTTCCAGGCTGAGCTGGCTTCCGGGCAGAACGGCAGTGAAATCCTCGTTATAAATGCCTCTTTTCTGCCAGCCACCTTCGAGGCTGAATTCTTTCAGGAAACCGCCACGTTCCCAGTCAAAATCGCAATGAGCTCCGTAATTTTTCAGGAATTCTCCGTTCCAGACCAGCTCGTCTTCTGCTGACCTGACCTGATACTGCTGCCGGCCGGTGAAGATTCCATAATGAATATCCAGCCGATTAAAGAAATTCCAGAACATCATTAATTCCAGCTCTTCGCTCACTTTGCGGCCGTGCGAGTCCTGGCCGAGATTGCCGGTGATATCCCAGCTCAACCTCTGAACTGTGCCCCGGTTATAACGCCAGGCGTAGCCCAGCATGGCCTCAAGAGACTGAAAGTCAACCCGGTCCAGGTACCCGGCCCGCAACCTGGCCCTGTCTTCAACTCGCTCGTAGCCGGCCTGCAGTTGCAGCCCGGCGTCCGGTTCGCGGCTGAATTCAATCTGATGGATACCATTTCTGGAATTATCGCCGGACGAGTCGAAACAGAAAATGCTGGCCCCTTGCAGATAATAGATATCCTTGAAGTTAAAGCTGTAGTTAAAGGCCAGATTATGGCTGGTAGAGTCTTGCTCGTCAACACCGGTGTAATAAACTCCAATCTGAGAGTTCTTGAAAATATCCCGCTTCAGGCGAAAGACGCCAAATTTGGAGGAACCGTAATCGGTCTTGTTGAGGGCGCCCAGGATGCCGAAGGAGTAGGCTCCGGTTTTCCCGGAAATCTTGGCCGCCAGTCTGGGGTCTCTGATCCGCCGGGAATAGAAAACCCGGGTTCCGGTGGCCAGGCTGAAATACTGGCTGCCCTCAGTAAAGAAAGGTCGATTTTCCCGAAGGTAATTTTCATAGGGCGAAAGCTGATAGAGGAAAGGGTCCGATTCAACCTGGCTGAAGTCCGGGCTGGCAGTGACATCCAGGTAGAGGTTAGGCTGGATTCCATACTTAACATCCACCCCGGCTGCCAGCTTGTCATCTTTTTCTCCCGACCAGCGGGAAGAACGGACTCCGGCGTAGGGAAAGATTTCCAGGTTATGGCCGGCTTTGATCCCGCTCAGACCCCGCAATTCAGCCATCTGATGGAGTCGGGGCAGGTCCCTTTTGACTTCGGTCCAGTAGTCGGTTTCGTTAAGCCGGTGAATATAACGGCAGAAATTAATTCCCCAAACCTGCTCGGAGGCGGTGGAGAAACGAAGTGATTTGAAAGGTATGGCTATCTCGGCCGCCCAGCCGTCATCTCTTATTCTGGCGCCGGATTTCCAGATGGTTTCGACCGAATTCTTCTGGACCCCCTTGGGATTGACGGTGAAGGAAATGCTGGTCCTTTTGTCATTGTAAGTGTCAAGGATTACCTGGATGGAATCATTGTTTTCGAATTCATTTCTGGGGGTTAATTCCGCCCAGATCTTATCCGGCTGGGAGTCCTTCATAAGAAAGGCCAGATACAGATATTTATCATCATAACCTGCCCAGACATAGGTTTCCTCGGAAGCAGGGGCACCATTAACCGGGTTATACTGGATGAAGCTCGAGACCGGCTCCCGGTCCTGCCAGCAGGGATCATCCAGCAGTCAGTCTATCCTGGGCGGATTCGCAGTCCTCTTTATTTCCAGGGCTTTTGACCTTTCCTGGGCTGGTGATAGCCAGTTCCAGGCCCCAAGGACCAGAGCCGGGAGAAGAAGGGCCATTGTGATCAGGTTTGGTTTCTTTGATTTCCTGTTCATATTGTTAATCTTGACGTTGAATCTTGAAATTTCTTCCATAATTTTTAATCTTACATAAATCAGAGGGGATTGTAAGGCGCAGATTTCAGGGTTTTTTAGCTCAATCCAGCGTTAGCAGGTACTGGTCGAGAAGATATGGCAGATTGAAACGGTAACCGTAGGCCCGAAGGAATTCTATTATGGTGACAAAATCGGTTTGGCCGGCACGATATTTTTCCAGCAGACTTAGAAAATGCTTCCTTTCCCCTGCGGTCAGCCGGGGGGAGGCATATCCGAACATGTGGTTCAGGGCGTTAAGCAGATTTGATTTTCTGATAGGCCGGCTTAAAAGACGGTAGAAGACCTGCCGGTAATTTTCAGCAGTTTCTTCAAATTGCCCTCTGCGGTGAGCGGCCAGAACCCGGCCCAGGGCCTGCAGGTCTTTCTGGCAGATGGACATCAGCAGGTACTTGGCCCGGGAATGAAAATCTATCAATGATTTTATGTCCCGGCGGGAATGCCGGAAGAGAAAATGCAGGTTGACCCTGGCCAGAAATTCCCAGCGGAGCTCGCGGTTGTTGAGACGACCTTCGTCAATCAGCGGCAGGTGAGGTCGCAGCCTCCTGACCGTGGCCGGGAAAATTCCGTCATCCTTCCCGAGGATGCTGGTGCCTTCCAGGTTGCCAAAAACCTTAGCACTTTTAACACCGCAACTTGGAGACTTGGCCTTCATGATGAAACCATCTACTTCCGGCAGACGGTTTATGGT
This sequence comes from uncultured Eubacteriales bacterium, assembly GCA_964509995.1. GTDB lineage: Bacteria > Acidobacteriota > Aminicenantia > Aminicenantales > Saccharicenantaceae > Saccharicenans. The sequence continues at coordinate 2,627 of CAZDZU010000147.1, forward strand.
ATTCTCCGAATATTGAATCAGTTTTTGAGTAACATTGAGTCCGGTATCCCTTTGAATTACCTCTATCCGGTCGCCAGACTTAAACATGCTGACAGTTTTCCTGGGTATGCCCAGGCCGATTTCAACTTCCGGGCAGACGGTAATCAGTTCGAAACGCGGCTTGAGCGCATTGACGTTATCGTCGCTGACTGTTCCGCCATTATAGCGGTTAAAAAAGCCGTTGAGGCAGGCGCTGATGGCCACAACTGGTTTTTCCATCTTTTTCTTATTATAAACACGGTCTAAAATTATCTCAATTTTCAGGTAATGGTTTTTGCTCCAGCGTCCGCTCAGAAAGGCTTTCTGACCAGGGCTTCATGAGGTTGACAGTTCAGGACAATGAACTCTATCCGGAGTGACTGATCCAGTCATTCGCTGTTCTCCTCGAGTCAGGTGTCAGTCAAGGAATCCAGCTACGGCCGGAATCCGGAGCAAAGTCAATCATAGGTTTAACCGGCTTAAAAATCTATCACTCGCGTAGTATACGTTTCCCTCCTCCAAAAAGTTCAGGTCGCTCAGAATGGACTGAACCAGCGGACCATCCCCCTGTTTGCCTGGATTTCAGTCCTGGCCGAAAGGGCTTGAAAATATTGCGGTGACAGATTATAAAGGAAACAGCCTGTTGATAACGAAAGGAATAGAGTTCAGATGTCTGCCCGGAGAAAAAAGTTGACAATAAAAGTTTTCACCCCGGCCATCCTGGCCGTCTGCCTGGTCTCAGCGCCGGTTACGGCTTTAGCCGGAGAAGCCAGCCCGCGGCTTCAAACGGCTCTTTCTGAAGTCGAAATAGAGAACCTGGCCAGAAACTTTGAATACAATCTGCTGGACGGATCAAAGTGCAGATTGAAAAATGGAAGCTATGAATCAGGCTCGGGGCTCGATGATTATGTCAGGGTAAAGCTGGTAGCTCTGGCCGTCGGCGACCTGAACAATGACGGGCAGAGCGAAGCCGCGGTCATTCTGGTCTCAAATTTCGGGGGCAGCGGTTCATTTTATGAGTTAACGGTGCTGGTCAACCGGGGACAGGACCTGGAACAGACCAATAATCTGGAGCTTGGTGATCGGGTGGAGATAAAAGAGCTGACCATCGAGGCTGGTAAAATCAGGCTTCACCTGTTGACACACGGACCGGAAGACCCGATGTGCTGCCCCAGCCAGAAGACGACTCTTATCTGCGGATTGGTTGCGGGTCGCCTCCAGCTCCTGGAGAAATAATTGAAACCATAGCTGGAGTCGAATTTCGCGCCGGCAGAATTAATCCCGGGCCGCAGGGGCACGGAAGGGATGCTCCGCTGCCAGCTGTTAAGCTCGCCCTACAAGGCTTGCCCTGAAATGTAAACGCAGACAGATACTCAGCCGCCAGTTAAAAATCTGCTCGAAAAGTCCTAAAAACCTATTCCCAGGAGAAGTGAAAAGCCAGTGTTCCTGGCCTTGTCGGTCGGAACGGTTGAGCCTTCGGATAGAATATTTCCCAGTCCGTAATGATAGCGAGCGTCTATGGAAACCTTAAAAAGCAGCGGGATTTTAATATCCAGACCGAGTCCACCGACGGCGGCCAGGGCATTGCTCTTGAAATCGCTCTTGATATCCTCTTCTTCGCTCATTCCCATATAGGTCATTCTAACTCTGGCCTTCTGCAGAAAACCATAGGAGGGACCGCCCAGGATGTAAAGTTTTACCGGTCCGGCCGGGATTATATTCAGTCTGACCAGAAGCGGTATTTCAATATAGTCCAGCATAATCCGGGCCTGAGCCAGAGAAGCCGGGTCTAAAGGATCCAGCAGGACCTGGGCTTCCATTCCGCGGCGGGAATAGAGCACTTCGGGCTGAATCCCGATCGGCCCAAAATTGAGGCTGAGAAAGGCTCCAAAACAATAACCCTGAAGGTATTTCTGACCTGGCATATCGATGGCCGGGCTGAACACAATCTTGGAATTATTCAAACCGCCTTTGACTCCGAAGGTAATACCGGCCCTGGCCGGAATGGCTGCGGCCGCCAGGAGAAAAACCAATGTTGAGATAGCAAGTGCTTTTCTCATCCTTTCCTCCTTAATTTTTAATTAGTCTAACCTTTTTACTTTCTTGAGACAATAATTTTTTTCTCTGGCCAATGACAGTTTTATTCATCTTATATTAGTCGTTTGGCAGGCTGGATTGAGGAAACTCAGACGGTCTTATAGTCTCGTCAGCCGGTTAATATTTTTGCCCGGGGGCAGAAGATGATATTTGTTATAT
>CAZDZU010000148.1:0-1678 GCA_964509995.1 uncultured Eubacteriales bacterium
CCTAGTCGGCATATTAAGTCTTTAAGGCTATCCGCGAATATTCTTAATCTTTGATATTCTTATCCTTTTGCTGAAGTTTCTTCTGTTTTAGTTTTTGATTTTGAATGTTAACTGAAAAGGTAACGATCTGGTTTTTGGCTGGCAGAGCCTCCTGTAAAGCCTTTGTTTTTATGATTGAAATCAGTACTTCCCGAATGTGTTTATAATCTTCGACTTAAGAAATTGTGGGCCAATAATTAACATCTGGCTTAATCGTCCAGTTGAGACCGGGTCGGGGGTTCATACTGTCCGGATCGGTGGACGGACCGGATTGGTGGATCTGCCTTTCCCCGTCAAAAGTCTGTTTAAGAGCCAGAAAATAGTTTATTTGAAGGCTTTTTTTGAGGGGGCCATATCGTATATAATAGGCTCTCTTAAAATGGAACCAGGTCAGGATTCCTCAAGCAGGAAATATGCCTGGCTTCTTTTTATAATTAATCAGTCATCATCAGGAGGTCTTAATGTCATGGAGAATTCTTGTCATAAACCCGGGTTCAACTTCCACCAAAATCGCCGTTTTTGACGACGAAAAAGAAATCTTCAAGGTTAACCTTTCACACCCGCTGGAGGAAATCCAGAAATTCGCCCGGGTCATTGACCAGTTTGAGTTCCGGAAAGAAGTAATCATGAAAGAACTGGGGAAGGCCGGAATTCCCAGGGAGTCCCTGAACGCAGTGGTCGGGCGGGGAGGTCTGCTCAGGCCCATTCCTGGCGGGACCTATTCGGTGACAGGGAAAATGCTCGAGGACCTGAGGGCTGAAGTCCAGGGTGAGCACGCTTCCAACCTGGGAGCTATGATTGCCCATACCATCGCCAGCGAACTTAAAATTCCGGCCTACATCGTCGACCCGGTGGTCGTGGACGAAATGGAAGAAATTGCCAGAATCACCGGACTGCCGATGATCCGGCGGCGGAGCATCCTGCATGCTCTGAACCAGAAAAAAGTCGCCCGTCAGGCGGCCCGGGATATCGGGAAACCCTATGAAGAGCTAAATCTGATTGTAGTCCATATGGGAGGTGGCATAAGCGTTGGCGCCCATAAGAAGGGAAGAGTGGTCGATGTCAACAACGCCCTGAACGGCGACGGTCCTTTTGCTCCTGAAAGGGCAGGCAGTCTGCCGGCTTCTGACCTGGTGGACCTCTGTTTTTCCGGTCAGTATTCAAAACCCGAAATCAAAAAAATGCTGGCCGGTAAAGGCGGTATTGTGGCTCATCTGGGCACCAATGACATGAGGGCCGTGGAAGAAATGGTCAGGAATGGCGACCGGAAAGCCAGCCTGATAATACAGACCATGGCTTACAACGTGGCCAAGTGGGTCGGGGCCATGGCTACGGTGCTGGAGGGGAAGGTGGACGGAATAGTCCTGACCGGCGGGCTGGCCTATTACCGGGATTTTGTGGACCTGGTCAGGGCTCGCTGTCAGTTTATCGCTCCCTTCTATATCTATCCTGGAGAGGACGAAATGAGAGCCCTGCTGGAAGGCGTTTTGAGGGTTTTACGGGGTGAGGAAAAAGCCAGAATATATGAAAATGAAATTCAGGAGGAACGGTCATGATCAAAAAGCTTGAAGAAATAATCTCTGCGGTCAAGGGGTTGCCCAGAAAGAAGCTGGTGGTGGCCTGTGGCGAAGACCCGCAC
>CAZDZU010000148.1:1688-3507 GCA_964509995.1 uncultured Eubacteriales bacterium
GACCCGCACACCATCGAGGCTGTGGCCAGAGCCGGAAAAGAAGGGCTGGCCGAGGTGATCGTGGTCGGAAATAAGAAGAAGATTGAAGAGGTAGCCGGAAAACACGGTGTCGAGATTTCCATATTTAATATAATCGACATTGCGGATAGCAAAGCTGCACTGAAAGAGGCGGTCCGCATGGTCAGAGAGGGAGAGGGCGACATCCTGATGAAAGGCCTGGTGGGCACTCCGGATTATATGAGAGCCATCCTGGACAAGGAAAATGGGCTGGTTCCTCCGAACGGGCTGCTGTCCCACGTGACGGTGATGGAAGTTCCGGCCTATCATAAACTGCTGGTTGTCTCCGACGTGGCCGTGCTGGTTCTGCCCGACCTGGAGCAGAAGGTGAAAATTCTGGGTTATGCCATTGAAGTGGCCCAGGCACTCGGAATCGAAAATCCTTACGCCTATATAATCAGCTCGGTTGAAACCGTGAGCCAGAAAGTTCCTTCCACTGTCGATGCGGCCATCATCAAGGTGATGGCTGAACGCGGTCAGATCAAGGGGGCGAAAGTTGAGGGGCCGGCTGCTCTGGATCTGGCTTTATCGAAGGAAAGTGCAACCATAAAAGGATTTAAGGGAGAAGGGGCCGGCGAGGCCGATATCCTGATCTTTCCGAACCTGGAAACCGGAAATGTGTTCTATAAAGCCTGCAGCCTTCTGGCCGGCGCTAAGTTGGCCGGGCTGGTTGTGGGAACAACAGCTCCCTGCGTAATGACCTCCCGCGGCGACAGCGAAGAGTCCAAGTTCTATGCCATCGGACTGGCGGCTCTGGTCTCGGCAAAACGGGCTGGAAAAATCTAAGAATTACTGAGGATTGGCCGGATATATTCGACCAGACAAGCAGGATCCGATTTCGCCTGCGGCCTCATATCTGGCCAGGCCTGACGATTGAAACCTCAGACAAGGTCTGTTCCACCGGGAAAGAATATCCGAAAAGCTGGAGGGGAGGAGCTGCCTTAAATAAATCAACTCCGTCGTTTTTGAATTGTAACAATATTATCAGCAACCCGGATCCGTTACCTGGCGTCTAAAAGAATGAAGCCAGGATGGCTGAGAAAATATTATAATAAGGGAGGAAATCATGGAAATCAGCTGGTCAAATCCGCTTATCGTAATTCTCTGGGTTTTTGGCTGGGCTGCGTTCGCTCTAATAATCATTATTATTAATCACAGGAAGAAGCAAAAAATTCTGGAGCTGATTCACAAAGAAAGAATGGCCGCCATTGAAAAGGGTGTACCCTATCCAGAGTGGCCTGAGTACAGGGCAAACGGAGAGAGCAGGGAAAAAGAAAATCCCCGGAGTTCACTTGGAGCCGGGGTTATTCTGATGATGATCGGGGCGGGAATAAGCCTGACCTTCTATCTGTGGCCGGAGCTGCGGGTCGTCTGGCCGGTGGGCTTGATAATAATCTTCACCGGAATTGGGGTTGTGATCTCCTATTTTCTGACACAGAGCAAAGGTACGAAGCCCTGAAATCAGGTCAAAGTAATGGAAGATGAAAGACTGGCGGCCCGGTTTCTGGAAAAGGGCGACCAGGTTGCCTTTTCTCTTCTTGTCGAACGTTACCAAAATAGAGTTTTCCGTCTGGTGTGTTCCGTCCTGGGTCCTTTTAGAGCAGCTGAAGCTGAAGATGTCACCCAGGAAGTGTTCATCAAGGTTTTTAACAAGCTAAAAATGTTCAGAGGCGAGTCCGGCCTTCGCAGCTGGCTTTATCGTCTGGCCTATAACACCGCCCTGGACTGGAGACGGAAGTTGGTAAGGGCAGATGATAAAAGC
>CAZDZU010000148.1:3517-4895 GCA_964509995.1 uncultured Eubacteriales bacterium
GCTCAATACCTGGAGATTGAGCTGGTCGAAAGTGACGAAGCTCTGCGGGGAGAAGATCCGCTGGAGAAATATCTCCAGCAGGAACAGAAATTGAATCTAATGAGGGCACTCGAGACTCTTCCCGAGCTTTACCGGACTTTGATTTATCTGCATTACTGGCTGGAAACTCCGGTGGAAGAAGTGGCCGAGCAATTGATTCTGCCCGAAGGAACAGTCAAATCCTATCTTTCAAGAGCCCGGGGAATGCTCAGACGAAAATTGGAAAAGGGAGCAGGCTCGAGCCCTAAGGACTGGAAACAGAATCAGGGGTGAGCCATGAAAATATCAGATGAAACTTTAGAAAAAATCATAAAAAAAACCCTGTCTGGCTACAGGGTGCCGGTGCTGGAAAGAAATCTGGCTACAGAGGTTATCGAGGCTCTGAAAAAAAGAGAGCAGACCCGGCCGGTCTCAAGATGGAGTGACTTGATCCGGCTGGCCTGTTACTGGGCTTCATTCCTGATTCTCACCATGCTGATTTTTTCCGGAACAGTTACGGACAACGTGGCCACGGTGCTGGTTATAGTTCTCTCCCCCGTGATTTTCATGGCTCTGACTTCTTCCGGTCGTCGACGATTATGGTTCTTTTTTTAAAGCCTCTCTTCAGCCTTATACGGCTCTCTTTAATAGTCATCAACGGGATTGAAATCAAAAAGGGCAGTGATTCATATGGTTATTGGTACAAGAAGGAAGGAATTGTGGCCAGGATAAACCCGATCGAATTGTATAACTAACTTCTATAAACCAGCCTTTGCCCTTCAGGGGTCTGGGCCGATAAAAAAGGGGGCTTACAGACCGTAAGCCCCCTTGATTATCCTGAATGATTTTAGGCTGTGTTCTCAGGCCATCAGGCTGCAGATGGCGGCCACGTTGACCATGTCGTCGGCCGAACAGCCGCGGCTGAGGTCGCAGTAAGGTTTCTGCAGACCCTGGACGATGGGTCCAATGGCTTCAGCTCCGGCCAGCCTTTCGGTCAGTTTGTAGCCGATATTTCCGGCGTCAAGGTCGGGGAAGATAAGCACATTGGCTTTGCCGGCCACCGGAGAGCCCTTGCATTTCCTCTCTCCCACTGCCGGAACCAGAGCGGCGTCAGCCTGCATTTCGCCGTCAATCAGAAGCTCGGGAGCCTTTTCCTTTGCAATCTTGGTGGCGCTGATGACCTTATCCACGTGCTCATGGGTGGCTGAACCCTTGGTGGAGAAGCTGAGCATGGCCACCCGCGGTTCGAGGCCGGTCACGGCCTGGAAGTTCTTGGCTGAAGTGATGGCAATGTCGGCCAGCTGAGCGTCGGTCGGGTTGGGAACGACGGCGCAGTCGGCGTAGCAGAGGAGCTTATCCG
>CAZDZU010000149.1:0-4891 GCA_964509995.1 uncultured Eubacteriales bacterium
CTCATATAATATAGAGACATTTTTGCCCGTTGTCAAGGGGGGCAAAAAAATTTTTTAACTTTTTTCGGGTAAATTTTTGTTGACCATAATATAAGAAAAATCAAGCAGTTAGTCAACAACCGTTAACCCGCAAAAAATAGAAATCAAAATTTTCTGGCGAAAACGCTTGACCTCGAGCCGGCACGGAAGCTGCATTTAACCTGCTGAGTACCCTGACCGAAAAGTAGTCATGTTTGATGCTGCTGAAAAAGAAAGTGGTGACAGGAGGGGATTAAAACGTCGGTTCCGTAGCCATGCGGTCCAGGAATGGCGTTTGACTTCCGGGAGGAGAGTGGATCGACAGCAAACAAACCCTGGAAGAAGAAGACCCGAGGACCGGGAAAATTCCGGACAGAAGCCGCCGGGACCTGGCCAGGCTGGCTACTGACTATGAGCCGGTGAGAAAAAGCAAACCCGGAGACCAAGGTTGCAGGGAGGAATTTCAAATGATCACAGAAATAATGTTCCCGCCCACAAATCAATTAGCAGACCAGCCGGCGACTCGGGTACTAAGGGCAGACGGCCGCTGCCTGGAGTCCGGAGCGGATTTCTATTGCTTATCTCAGGCGAAAGAATTGGAAGTTATATCAGATGATCCGGCCGACGAACGCCCGGGCACAATAGCACGGGAGCTGATTAAACTTTTTAAGCGAATTAAGCGAAACTCAGGCCGCCCCGGAAAGCCGGCGATAAGAGCCAGCCAGATTCTGGATAGAGTCAGGGGTTCCCCGGAGTTCAGGCTCAAGCGGAGTCCATCGTCCGGCTTCTCCCTGGTTGAAACGATGCTGGCCATGGCCCTGGTGTTTTTCCTGCTGGCCGGCACCGCCCAGATGCTCTGCTATTCATTCTTATTAAAGCAGAGGGCCGACCTTCACCGGATTTCAGCCGACCTCGTTTCCAATAAAATAGAGGTTTTAAGAAGCCTCGGCCCGGAAGACGAGGCTCTGTCTCCGGGGGTTCACCAGGAGACAGTTCAGGATAAGAACTCTGGCCGGTCTTTCTTTCTGACCTGGGAAGTGAGTGAAGAGGACAATCTGAAGAAGATCCAGCTGAGCCTTTATCCAGCCCCTTTCGGAAGCCGGCCGCCGCTCAGGGCCTGCTGGTTCCGGTCCGAAACTCTTGGTTTTTAGGGGGACAAATGGGACCGGGACAACATATGAACATTCATTCATATATTAAGGTAGGCTCAATGAGGGTGCCTGACCCCTGGCTCCCAACCTCCAGCCCCGCTGAAAACCACATTCGGGTCAAACGCTGCAATCGGACCAGAATGAGAATCAAATCAAAGGAAGACTATTTCCGCAGACATCTCCTTCCGGAAATTCATGGCAACCGGATTCTTCCTGGTTGCTTTTAGAGAGGCCCTTGAGATGAAAACCAGAGGAGGCAGAAAGATAAGACCTGATAATATTCTTGCCCCTTACTCCTGGCGAGTACCCCATCGCCTTCTGGCCGGATTTTCCATCCTGGAGTGCCTGATCAGCCTGAGTCTCAGCCTGCTGATTCTGGTTTCAGCCCTGGAGGTTTCTGTTCGGGCCAGAAGAGTATTCATGAAACTGAGCGAATCGCAGGAAAAGAATCTGGCCATGGCCATAGCCCTGGAGAAAATACGGGAGGACTTAGAAACGGCCGGAGCGGGGATTCCCGGGCCGCTTCCGGATTCTGACTTTGCTCCGGTTCAGGTCATAAATCAGACCCTGACCATTTTTTCGGCTGAAGTAAAAACAAGCCTGCTGGCGGACACTTCCCCGGGAGAGGCTTTTCTCTTCATTGAGCTTATTTCAGGGCTGAGCGCTCTTCTGAAGAAGGGCCAGGCTGTTTACCTCGCCGAGGGCACCTCCGGCCGGCTCCTTTATATAAATGCCGTTGCCGGAAACAGGCTGACTGTTTCCCCGTCTCTGGACATCGCCTTTGAGGCCGGCCGCACCGCAGTCATCATCCTGGAAAAAGTCGAGGTCTATCTGGATGTCCCGCAAAAAATCCTGAGGCGCCGGGTCAACAACACCACCGGACAACCATTAGCAGAAGACATTACCGGCTTCAGTGCCGGTTACCAGGAAGCGAGCAATCTGGTCTTCCTCAGCCTGACAGCAGAATCAGGAGGCAAGAATTATGAATATGAACTTGTTGTTTGCCCAAAGAATCTTGGCCTGTTTTGACAGCAAAAATGTCAGCCAGGGAATCCGTCAGAAAAAAGCCAGGGCAAAAATTCCCGGGCGACCGCCCAGAAAGGAAGGACTGTCTCTGCCGGAATGCGGACAGGTAAGCACACCCCTTAAAGTCCTGAATTGCTGGTGCCCGATTGCGGGCTGGCCCTTGAGCTCCGCTCAAGCTGCAAATTCAGGGTCAAAGCCCCCTGTTCTGTTAAGAGCTCGCCCGGGCTCGGCCCTTATGGTCTGCCTCCTGGTAATGGCCATTTTTACAACCCTCGGAATGGGGTTGGTGATTAATTCCCGGCTTTTTCTTCAGACCCATGGCCTCCGGAAACTGGCGCGCTTTTCTTCTGTAGCGGCCGAAAATGGAATCAAAAAAGCCTGGAACCGAATCGAAGCCAGAGTAGCAGAAAGCTTTTCCGGAGGCGAAATAAGCCAGGAATTCTTTCAAACCATACAGGAGGATACTGAATCAAGGGGTCTGGAAATAATCCAGCCTCTGATTGAGGCGGGAAGCTTCGGGCAGGAAGACGATTTTTCCAGCCTGGCCTGGCAAACAGTTCCCACGGCCAGCCTCATCGGGATTTATTCTGACGAACACTACCTTAAAGCAACCTTCGGGTTTAACATAAAATCCACCGGGAGGGCGCAGGGGTTCAGCGGAGCCAGGGTCGAAGAGCTGAGGTGCGAACTGGTCCTGCTCGCCGGACACCTGCCCCTCAACCAGGTGCCAGCTGTAATCAATGAGGGCGGTATACAAAGAGAAGACCTGAATAAAATTAAAGTTCAGAATCTGCGGCCAGGTGCGACGCTCCCGGCAGGAATTAAAACCGTATCCCAGAAATTTATCCCTGACGACGGGCTCCCGCTTCTCGCCCGCGGCCTGAAAATTCTGAAGCCCGGATCCCTCCCCAACTGGCTGCTGCGCCAGGCCCTGGGCCTGGAGCCCGGAACCGAACCCGTGCCGGATGGGGTCTACCTGGTTCAGGATAGCCTCGGGCCGGGCGGCGTATACGTCCAGGGAAACCTGACCCGGCTTCTGCTGGGAATTGACAGCGGCTTTCAGGTGGTTCAGTTTCAGCAGGCAGAAACTTTCTGGCTGCTTCGTTTCAATCCGTCGACCGCCAGGACTTCCTTTATCTCCCCTTCTGGAAGACAGGATTTTGACCAGTTGCCTGTCCCCATAATCATGATTAACGGTAGAGTCGAGGAGCTGGCCGCCGGACGCCCCGAGTCCTCAGGATTCCTGACAGCCGACAACGACGAGAACATTCCGGCTTTCCTGAACGGCCTCAAGCTAACCATCGTCTGCTCCCAGAAAGTCAACCTCACTTCCAGCCTTTTTTCTGACGGCCTAAACTGGCAGGAGGGGCTCCCCTATCTCAGAAGCAAGCAGTCGCAGGTTATCATCTGGTCCACGGGAAAAGATTTTCAATCAGAAGAAGCGGTAGATGGGGGCATAAGTCTTCTTGGCGACCCGGGTAGAAGAGCCATGATCGAGGCTAACCTGGTCGCCGGCGGCACGGGATTTTCAGCCGAATCCGCAGGAGATCAAGTCCAGATAATCGGTTCTCTGGCGGCCACGGCCCTGAACCCGGGGCAGACTGAAATCGCAATCAGCGCCCGGGCTGAGCTTCCCTCGCCATCATCTTCTGAAGTCGACCTTCAGGTCTTCTCCGAAACCCCTTTGCTTCACCTCAGTCATATCAGAATTCTCGAATGGAGGCCATCAAAATGAAAGAAAACACAGGCAAAAGAAAAAACGGCGGATTCTCTCTTCTGGAAACCACGGTGGTTCTGTCGCTGGCAGCTCTGCTGGTTCTTATCGGTTCTTCCTTCAAAATTAACAGTAAGAAACATCAACTGGAGGTAGCCGTCCGCAAGGTCCACTCCAGCCTGTCTCTGGCCCGCTTCCGTTCGGTGCAGAGACAGGTTCCGGTAAGAGTCAGTTTTGACGGCGGCTTCTGCGAACTGGCTGAATACGATAGCGAACGAGCGCTGTGGCTGAAAAAGAGCCGGGATCTTCTGGAGGGTGTTGAGGTAGCCGCAAACAACGCTCCGGTCTTTTATCCGCAGGGAACAGTTTCCAGTCTGGCCACCATAAGGCTCAGAAACGACAGCGGCGCCTATCAGGTGACCGTAGCCATAACCGGAAGAATTAAAGTTGCCGCCGTCGAATAAAATGAAAAGAGAGCTCTGCAAATTTAAAATTCAAGATTAATTTTTAGGGCGCAATTAAGATCTCTTAACCCAAGATTGCCGCAGTCCATCTTTATTTGAATCCGGATATTGTAAAAAGGGGCGGTACTTTGGGCAGCAATAATCATTTAGATTGGCGCTGTGTCTGCGCACTTCGTCTGTGAACACAATAACTGAGATTGTTCTTTTTTTAATTACCTCAGACCGAATTAATGATTGCATTAATCCGCCGTATATTTTATAAGAAATATCTCCCGGTAGATTTTTTTATAATTAACGACGAGAAGGAGGAGGAAATGAGGATAAAGAAATCTCCCTTCATAATTTTTTTCCTCGTTGTGCTTTTTATCGTTCCGGCAGTTATTTGCCGGCTCGAAGCCCAGGAACCTTACAGGCTTCCGCCCAAAGAAATTGTTGATATACTCAGCGCTCCCCCGCTACCCACGGTCAGCTTCGACCCCACCCGGCAGACCATGCTTCTGAGTTATTATGAAGCAATG
>CAZDZU010000150.1:0-4878 GCA_964509995.1 uncultured Eubacteriales bacterium
TCCTGTCTTGAGCCGGCCAGCCCGTAGCCAGCTGTCAGCAGGAGGAAGAAGGCTGCTGTCAGGCTGGTCAGGCACCGCCAGCCGGAAGGCATCCTCCTCGCTTTCTTATTGATTCCTGTCATAGTAGTAACCCGAAAGAGTAATTCTGAGGTCCAGAGTTCCAGCCGCATTGTCAATCTTCTGGAAATTGATCTGGTCAACGACCAGCAGACGCGGCCAGGTTTCTACCCGGTACAGAAACTTCTTTAATCCCTGATAGGAAAACCTGAGGGCAAAAGAAGCGGCCAGCCTTTTGAACTGCTTTTTACCCGATTCATCGTACTGATAATTTATCGGAGGCACAGGCAGCCCGGCCTGGTTGAAAATATTTTTAAGGTCCTGGCGAAAAACATCCTGGCCATCGCTGCCAGAATAAAAAGCCGCTTTTTCCAGTTCTTCCAGATCCCTGCGGGTTCCCTGCCAGGTCTCGAATTCCCTTCGAATCTGTTCGTTCTGGCTGCTGATTCTTTCCAGGTCGGCAGTTAATCTGCTGGCTTCATTCCTCAGACTATTAAGCCGGTAGCTCCAGAAGAAAAGCGAAAGAATTACCAGAATAATAATGATGACCGCAGTCAGACTATGCCCGGTCAGCTTTTTACGCTCTCCCGGACTCAAAATCTCAATTAACTCTGGCATCCCTGAAAATCATCTCCACCTGAAACTTATTATCCTGATAATTTTCATTCAATACCCTGACTTCCTCAAAATTCTGGAGCTGCAGGTTTTTGATGAGCTGGCCCAGCTCTTCCCTGCTGCCCATGGCCACCCTGACTCTGAACTCCCGACCTGAAGAAGAAGCCGGTGGGTTCAGGGTCAGCAGATAACAGCCCGGAGGCAGAGCCTCTTCCATCCGGTTGAAAAAAGTGACCCAGGAACTGGCCTTCCTTTCCAGAATGATGTTGACCTCTTCCACCTGGTCTCCGTAGCGGCGGCGCAGATTATCGACTTCCCGGTTCAACTTAAGGTTCTCCGCCGCCAGGCTGGCCTTTTTTTCTTCCAGATTCCGGCTGGATTCCCGCAAATCCCGGAATTGATCAAAGCTTCTGAGATTTAACAGAACCAGGCCAGTCAGCGCGACCACGATCAGAAAATCCAGCCCGGCCAGAAGAAAACGGTACAGGCGACGGTTGCGCCGTGGCTCACTGGCCAGATTTATCACCAGATTCCAACCGTTTCTGCTGGCTTGGCCCGACATCATCTTCCTCCAACCAGCGGAACCAGAAACTGGGGTTCGGGCGCAACTTCCTCCACCCGTAATCCCAGCAGTTTTTCCATTTCGGTCAGCAGCCAGACCGGTTTTTCCAGATTGGTCCTCAGATAGGCCAGGGCCGGTTTTCTATGTGTCTTGTCTTCAATAAACTTAACGGTGTTCTCTGTTTCTTTAAGAACTGCAGTCCGGCTGGTGTCGTTGTCCGGCCAGAGCTGTTTTTGCCGGTAGAGGTAAGGAGCACCGTCATGTACAGCAATCAGGCTTAAATAGTCCTGGTCGGAATCTATCAGCAGAAAATCGTTGACCTCAGAACCGGTCCGCATTATCAGATTCAACACCGAAAGAGAAGGGATGGTCAGTTTGCCCGGTTTAAGTTTGCAATCGGCAAACAGGTTTTCATATTCCTCGGCAACTTCCTCACCGGTACAGACAACCAGCACCCGGCGCTCCCTGACGGCCTCAAAAATCTGATAAGAATAGCGTATCCGGTCCAGCGGCCGCGATAGCTGCTGTCCCAGGCGCCACTCAATAAACCTGACCTGTTCGGCCGGAGTCAGGCCGGCTTTTTCCAGCGGCAGGATGAATGCTCTGGCGCTCATCTCGGGTATAATGACATTTGCCGAATCACCCCGGGGCTTTAATTTTCTCACTGCCTTTTTGAGCAGCTCTGCCAGGAGCTCGGGCCGGACGATGTTTTTCTGGAGCAGCTGGGCTTCAACCAGACCGGGGGAAATGGGATGATAAACATAATCTTCAGCTGTAATCTCCGTCTCTGACCCTGCTTTCATGGCCGCAACATGAGACGGGGCAATCTGAAAGACAACCGCCGGCCTGGGCTGTTCCAGAAAATATCTTCTCAAGCCTTCTCTTAAACCCATCTATTTCACTCAACAAAAGTTACTTTGTTCAGGTCTTTCAGGCTGGTGACCCCGGCCAGCACTTTTTCCAGACCGGCCTGGCGCAGGGGAATCATTCCTTCTTCCTGGGCGACTTTCTTCACCTCGGACAACGGCTTCCGGGCCAGTATCATCTCTCTGATATTATCCGACAGCTCCAGGAGCTCAGCGATGGCGGTGCGGCCCTTATAGCCGGTCCCGTGGCAATCGGAGCAACCACGGGGTTCATAAAAAACAAGGTCACGATATTTACCGGCCTCCAGTCCGGAAAGTTCCAGAGTGACCTCATCGTATCTGACGGGAACCTTGCATCTCGGGCAGAGAACCCGCACCAGCCTCTGGGCCAGAATGCAGTTTAAGGCGGAAATAAAACTGTAGGGATCGACCTGCATATGCAGAAAACGCCCGATTACATCAAAGACATTATTGGCATGAACCGTGGTGAAAACCAGATGCCCGGTCAGGGCCGACTGGATGGCAATCTGGGCCGTCTCCGGGTCACGGATTTCACCCACCATGATTTTATCCGGGTCGTGGCGAAGGATCGACCGCAGACCCCGGGCAAAGGTCAGCCCTTTTTTCTCGTTAATCTGAATCTGGGTGATGCCCTCAATCTGATATTCTACCGGATCCTCGATGGTAATGATCTTGTCTTCGGGCGACTTGATTTCAGTCAGGGCAGCATAGAGGGTGGTGGTCTTACCGCTTCCGGTTGGTCCGGTTACCAGGACCATACCATAGGGCTGATAAATGTAGCGACGGAATTTCCGCAGCACATAATCCGAAAATCCCAGCAGGTCCAGCCGCAGTTCAGCGAAAGCCTCGGTGATCATTTCTTTATCCAGGATGCGGATTACCGCGTCCTCGCCATAAATGCAGGGCATTATGGACACCCGGAAATCTATGGTCTTATCCTTGATTTTCAGACGAAAACGGCCGTCCTGAGGCACTCGTCTCTCAGAAATATCCAGGTCGGACATTATTTTAATCCGGGAAATAATCAGCGACTGAAACTGCCGGTCCAGCGGTTCCAGAGCTTCTGTCAAAACCCCGTCTATGCGGTATTTAACCCGGACAAAATTTTCCTTGGATTCGATGTGGATATCGCTGGCTCTCTTCTGGACGGCAGTGAAGATGATAGTATTTACCAGCTTGATTATGGAACCGTCCTGTTCGGTCAGCTTCTCAATCGTTATGACGTCTTCTTCCTCGCCGGTTTCTTTTTCCACCACCTGACGAACAAAGCCCTCGGTGGCTTCCTTCAGCACCTGGGTCGCCGCCTCGCTGCGGCGCAGGGCTTCCTGCACTCCTCTCTTGCTGGCCGCAAACACTTCGACCTTCTTGCCGGCGTAGGTCTCTATGCTGTCGATAGCCGCCAGGTCTGAAGGGTCAGAAATGGCAATCTGCAGAACCCGTCCGGTGTCGTGCAGTGGAACAAAATTATACCTGTATAGAAAATCGACCGGAATGGACTGCACCAGGTCGCGGTCGAGTTCCTGGCTGCTCAGGTCAAGATAGGGGACCCGGTATTTCTCAGCCAGTTTTTTAGCTTCCAGCTCCTCGGCCAGGAGGAGCCCGTTGGCATCACCCTTTGGCAAATTGTCCTCCTCTATTTCATCTGGTTATCCTGATAATGTTAAAAATCGGAAGATATATGGATAATATCATACACGCGGCCACCAGCCCGATAAAAATTATTATGACCGGCTCAATCAGGGAAACCAGAGTCTGAATCCGGTCTCGCAACCGTTCGTCGTAAAAGTCAGCCACTTCAGCCAGCATGCCGGGCAGGTTAGCTGAACTTTCACCGATCCGGATCATATCCATGGCCAGCTGTGGCATGACTTCTGTTTTCTGCAATGAATCATACAGACTCTGTCCGTTTTTCAGGCTCTCCGGCACAGACTGCAGCTTTGAGGAAATAAAGCGGTTGGGCACCGAAAAAGCAGCCACGCTGACCGAGGACAGCAGAGTTATTCCGGCTTCGAGAAGCAGTCCCAGGGTCCGGCTGTAAAGGGCCACGGCTGAATCCTGGATCAGGAACCGAGAAAAAGGCAGGCGAAGTTTCATTCGGTCCTTAAAAATGATGAAAGAATCCTTTCTCCGGCTGACGATATAAGCAAGTATCAGAGCCAGCAGAAAAAGAGCGAACCAGAGCAGATTGGCCTTTATGAAGATGGCCAGTTTGAGCAGAAATCTGGTCAGAGCCGGAAGCTGGGCCCCGAAGTCAGCATAAAAAGGGGCAAACCTGGGCAGAACCAGTCCTACCAGCAAACCGATCAAAACCGCCGAGAAAATAACCAGCAGCGATGGGTAAAGAAGCGCCGAGCGCACCCGGCTTCTAGTCTGATCGATAATTTTTGCGTACTGGATATACCTGGCCAGGGAACCAGGCAGGTTGCCGCTTTTCTCCCCGGCCAACAGTGAAGCCGTATATACCTTGGAAAAAAGATTTTCATGCTGAGCAAAGGCTTCGGACAGGGTCTTGCCGCCCCGGACCTCGGATTCAACCTTCCGGATAATTTCCAGCAGGTTGGGGTTTTCGACCCTTTTTTCCACCAGCTCCAGGCTCTTCAGCACCGGATAGCCAGCCTTGAGCAGAGCCACCAGCTCCTGATTAAAAAGGATGAATTCAGCCGGCTTGATCCGTTTTCCGAAAATCCTTACCTGTGAGATTCTAAGTTCCTTGCGGATTGATAGTACACAGAGCCCTTCAGCTTCCAGGGTCTTCTG
>CAZDZU010000151.1:0-4874 GCA_964509995.1 uncultured Eubacteriales bacterium
CGACCATAATCTTCCGGTGAGCGATAAGGAAGAAAGCCAGGATTTTTATGCCGGCGATTACCGCGACCTTCTTTTAAAGGGACAGCCCGGACCGATCAAAGATCTTTCGGGGAAAGTCCTGGGGCAGCATAACGGCATAGAGAATTATACAATCGGGCAGCGCCGTGGACTGGGTATAGCCAGCGGCGGCCGGCTGTACGTCGTGCGGATTGAAGCTGAGACCAACACGGTCTATATAGGTGAAGAAAAGGATCTGCTGACCAGCAGCTTCCAGGTCGAAGGGATCAACTGGATTTCCAGAGTCCTGACTCCCGGGCAAGAGGTAGAAGCCACGGTGAAGGTCAGGTATAAATCCCCCGAGCTTGCCTGTCGTCTCATCCCGGGATTGCCGGCTGGTGAACCGGGGTGGATACCGGAGGGAGAAGAAAGCGAGAGCTCTGGCCGGAGAGATCAGCCAGCTGCGGTTAAAGGCCAGGCTGGATTCGGGAAGGAGGCGGCAGCAGAAGGAAGCAGAGCACAAAACACTGCTCCCTCTATTAAAGCAGAGCCGGCTGGCGGCAGACATGAGGGTGCTAAGGCAACCTTTGATGATGAGGTATCAGAAGGCAGAAGTCTGGAAGATAAAAGCCCGGACAGGATGCCCGGAGCTCATTTTCAGGTGAGTACTTCTGGCGCGGGTCCTGCTCCGCGGACGGCCCGGGTAATCCTGCTTGCTCCGTATAAGGCAATTACACCCGGTCAGGTAGCCGTGTTCTACGACGGCGAGCTGGTGCTGGGCGCCGGCTTTATCCGCTAACCCGGCCGGGCCGGGGAAGACCTCCTCGTTTCCGGATTTGCGGGCGTTAAATTAATTTTTTTGACCTGATGTCTGACCTGATTTTTTCTTTCGCATCCGAGAGTAAAGTTCCGGATATACTCGGCACAATCCATATTTTCGAGATATCAGGGCCCGGACCAGCGCGACCGCAGTCTACCAAGAATTAAGCCTGGAAAAAGCGGCTTGATAAAGGGCGACAACCGGCACCGGGTTCGGTCACGGAGGTTAAGAAAAAATTCTCTCCTTCTGACTCAGGTATGCCGGTAATAAATTTTGCCGACGATTTTCCAGCCGTCCGGAAACCTGTACAGCGACAGGTAGTCGGTGAAAATCCGCTGGCCTTCCCGGTGCAGCTCGAGCTTGACCATGGCGGCGTCGCCGGTGATATCAACCTGAAGAATTTTGCAGGTGGTCAGCGGCGGTTTCTGTCCGGCGGCTTTTCTCTTCTCGGTCGAAGCAATCCAGTCGGCTATGGGCAGCCGGGTCAGCTGACCGTCTCTCAATCCGAGAAGGACGAAGTCAGGATGAAAACCAGCCCGCGTTTTGTCCAGGTCGCCGAGGTTCTGCAGACCGTCCACGTAGGCGGTCTGAATGAGGGTCTTGATGGCTTCTTCATCTCCTTCTGGCTGAGCAGTTGCTGATGATGAGAAAGTCAGCAATACTGCCATCAGTGTCATCAGTAAAATCTTTTTTGTCATATGTTTTCCTTTCAAGCTCAACTTATCATCAACCTCCGTTCCTATCAAACCCTGAGCTATCTGGCCAGGGAAGAAAACAACATGGTTACCAGAAGCCATGCCGGGTCTTTCGTTGTGCTTTTGCCGGCGCATATGAATATCTTCCGTTCGACCCTGGCCATCGTATTCCGAACTGCTTTCTGTCCATACTGACTCCCGGAATCCGGTAAAGGCCGCAGTCAGGACAAAAAAAGGGAGTAATTCAGACGGTGGCCCCGTTTTCTGCTTACAGGTTAAAATTATACGAGAACTTGATCAGAAAGACATTGTCCGGCTTTGAGGTGAACAGCGAACTCAGGTCATTCTCGAAATCCAGCATCCCGCTGGAACCATAGTCCGTCCGGCCCTGCGACCAGACCAAGAACAGCGTGCTGCCCGGCCGGTATTCCCAGCGCAGAACCAGATTCGAGCGGAACTGTCTGAAGTTGAAATCAGGGTTCCCGAAAGAATAATCTGTCAGGCCGTCGCCGTTTTCATCGATTTTGTAAATGGCCGTTTGCCCGTCATAAGTAATCTCGCCGTCTCCAAACAGGTGGTACCGCTCGGCCCACTCCCGTGCCCGGGGATCGGTGATCATCTTGAACCGGCTGTACTTTCCGGCTGAGATGAAGGGCATGCCGTAAAACTGAAGGCTCAGGTCCGGCGTCAGGCTGAGGTTAAGGCGGACGACCATCGACAATGTCTTCTGCTCGATCTTTCCCACCAAATAACGCTTCTCGGCCCCGTAGTCGACCGTGCTAACATACTGCAGCTCGGTCCTGAAATACGAGTAGGACGGCCGCAGGGACAGGTTAAAAGCCGGCACCGGTACATAAGTAATCTGGGGCCCGATGTTCAGCATCAGGTTGTCGTTATTATCGGCCTGCCGCCACTGGGTTTGAATAGCCAGGCGCAGCTTCTTTCTTCCGTCGGTCTGGATATTGTTCCAGATAATCCAGCCCGGAGCGGCTCTCAACAGCGGCCCCCCGCGCAGGGCGCTCTGGGACAGACCTGAGAACTGCCGGTTTATTCCGAAGCTCAGGCTCCAGTAATTCTTGAACTGCATCCAGGAATTGACATTGCCCCCGGCAAAAATTCTTTCGCCGCCAAAATTCCAGCCCATCCACTGGTTGAAGTTGATATTCAGGTTGCGGAAAATGCTGAACGGTTTATAGAATCTGTATCCCAGCCACAGGTACTGCATGGCCACGTCAGCCGACCGCAGGAAGCCCACATCGTTCAGCTCCAGGCCGGGCGACCTCCAGGTAACACCGGTTGAAAACATAAGCCGTGAGCCGCCGACACGCCCGAAGTCCACCGAACCACCGTGTCCGTAGAGAGAGCGGCGCGACGGGTCAGAGGTGAGGTAATCGGCGTCTGGCCGGTGGAAATAATGAACTGAGGACATCTGCGTCCGCTGAATCGCTTCCTGGCTGCCGAAAACGCCGCTTCCCACCAGTTTCATCGAAAAATAATACTGCCGGTCCTTCCAGCTGTGGTAGAGGTCAAAACCCCCGCTGTAAGCCGAGCGATGGAGAAAACTCTCAGCCGTTCCTTCCAGGTTGCGGTTGACTGCGGTGAATATGGCTCCGACGACCGTGGCTCCCTGGCGGTAGTCTTTCGATAGCCGGAAGGCGGAGTAGTTGGTCAGGGGCTCGGCGATTTCGCTCCCGTAAACCCCGGCCTCCGGGTCGTACAGAGAAGCTTTTTCCCTTGAAGTCAAGGCCTCCATGGCGCCGATCGACCAGCCGCTCTTTGTCTTTCCGGAGAGCTTGAAAGCTCCGAGGATGGTGGTTGAAGTCGGAAGGCTGCAGAAGCCCGGGGTCTCCGGGTAAAGCTGCGGCGCCCGACCGATACGGCGGCTATAAAAAAGATTATCATAGGAAAAATCGCCGTCGCCACCGGTCAGCCGGTAATTGGTGATGTTCTGGCCTTCGACGAAGAAGGGCCTTTTTTCCTCAAAGTAAGTCTCATAGGCAGTCAGATTGATCTCGGAAGGGTCGGCTTCTACCTGACCGAAGTCGGGGTTGAGGGTGAAAATGAGAGTCAGGTCGTGGGTCAGTCCGACTTTGCCGTCCAGACCTCCGAGGAGGTTCTTTTCGCGGCCGGTGAGGAAGGGATTCCCGGGCTCGGCCGGGTAAGAGCGCAGGCGCCCGACGGTATAGGGCATGATTTCAACCTGCCGGGGAGGCTTTAACCCGGTCATCCCGCGCAGTTCGCCGAACTGGGAGGTCCAGCCCGGCGCCTCTTTGGGAATCGGCTGCCAGAGAGAAATTTCGCTCTTACGGAACAGCTCGCGCCCGACTTCCAGTCCCCAGACCTGCTCGCCTCTGGTGCTGAACCGGAGCTGGGAGAAGGGGATTTTAATCTCTGCCGTCCAGCCCTGCTCATCTATGGCCGTCTTTGCTTCCCAGATGGGGTCCCAGGAGAGGTCAACAGAGTTTTCATCGAAGTTGTCGTCGGGAAGAATCTGGTCGGCTTTAACTCCGGCAGCATTGACGGCAAAACAGTAGCTGGTTCTCAGGTCGTGGAGGCTATCTAAAAACACCATCACGTAATCCCCGGAAGTTGTGTCCCGGCGGCTCAGGCGGCGCTCAATAGTTTTCGGCTGTGAATCATAGCAACGGACGGCGATGTAGAGATGACTGTCATCGTAAAGGATCTTAAAGGCGGTCTGCTCGGTGGGAGACTGCCCTTCGTAGGGATGAAATTGAACAAAATCGGAGTACCAGTCTCCATGCTCCCAGGCCGGGTCGTCGAGCTTCCCGTCGATGGAAGGGGCGTGGGGGGTGATAGCTCTGGCCAGAGCCACCTTCTTCTGGGCCTGCTTTTTTTCGCCGGCCGCGCTAACCGCCTGGTTTTGCGGCCTTTCGGCCGCAAGCGTCGAAGAGGAGAGAATCGGGGACAACAGCAGAAGCAGCGTAATCAGGCCGGCTGACAGATTCAGCCCTTTGCGAAGTTTAATCTGTTTTTTAAGGCTTTCTGATCCGGGTTTACTTTCCGGCCAGCCTGAAGAACATTTCGGAGACAGGGAGACTATGGCCGCGCCCCGGGCAGCGGGTTTTGCTGTCTGGCTTGATTCAGACGGCAGCCCCAGAACGATTGCCCGGGGTTTGCCTGTCCCATCTTGAGTCGAAGTTTTTGGCGTTTCTCTGGACACAGTCTTCATCTATGCCTACTCCCTGAGGAATTTTCCGGTTTCGTAGGGGAATTGAACCGGATGTGAATTCGTGATTGAGTCGCTGAATCCTGTCACAAATTCACAAATATATACATAAAAAAAGGGTAAAAGGTTGCCTGAAAAAACGGAGGCAGGCTATTTTTTTATTCCCGGGCTATCC
>CAZDZU010000152.1:0-4872 GCA_964509995.1 uncultured Eubacteriales bacterium
GGCCGAAGACCTGGAGCAGGCTTTCGGCGAAGCCGGCGCCGAATCTGCCACCAAAATTCTGGACCCGGTGTCCCGGGGGAGAGGTGCTGGCCCAGGTCGGGTCAGCCGGATCATAGGTAAAAATGCTGATAAGGGAAAAGATGGCCAGAAAGATAAGAATTACGGAAACAACTTCGGCCAGGATTTTGTTTTTCTGGCCTTCTTTTTTCTCGGTCTTCTTTTCCTTCTTTGCTCTGGCCATTTTTTCTGATTATAGCACAGCGAACGGGCAGTTTTCATCGCCCGGTTGAATTTTTCAGTCCGGCTTGACTGAGAATTCTGAACACCGCGAACAGCGTTTCCGGTTTCAGGTCTTCGGCTCTTATTTTCTCCTCCAGCTCCAGGCGGCGGAGGGCAGTTTGTATTTCTTCTCTTCTGTATCCGGCACTCTCCAGGTTGCGGCTGAGGGTCTTTCTGCGCTGGCTGAAAGCTTCCTTGAGGAAGGGGAAAAACCTGGCCTCAAGCCCAGCCGGGAAGTAAAGCGGCTGGTTTCTCTTCTTAAACAGGACGCAGGCCGAGTCAACCAGGGGCGGGGGGCTGAAAGCTCCGGGGCCGACCAGAAAAAGTAAGCGGCAGTCAAAATAATTTTGAAGCAGAATGGAAAGCGGCGAATATTTCTTATTCCCCGGAGTGGCGGTGATTCTCTGGGCCACTTCTTTCTGGAACAGAAAAACGGCCCTTTCAATAAAGTCCTTGACTTCAAGCAGAACGAACAGAATCTGGCTGGAAATGTGGTAGGGAAGGTTGCCGGCCAGCTTGACCGTTTCTTCAGGGCGGCGATATTTCTTGAGCACTCCGGCCAGGTCAACTTTAAGGATATCGCCGGCCATGATTTCAACGTTGTCCGGTCTGGTCTTCTCCAGATCTTCAACCAGAGAATAATCCCTTTCAACGGCCAGAATCCGTCCGGCCCGGGCGGCCAGGGGAAGGGTCAGAGCCCCCTGACCGGGCCCGATTTCCACAACGAGGTCC
The DNA here is from genome assembly GCA_964509995.1 of uncultured Eubacteriales bacterium. Classification (GTDB taxonomy): domain Bacteria; phylum Acidobacteriota; class Aminicenantia; order Aminicenantales; family Saccharicenantaceae; genus Saccharicenans. Next base: position 1,012 of record CAZDZU010000152.1, read on the forward strand.
CCGGGCCCTGGTCCGACAGCGTCGACAATTTTTTGCAGGATTCTTCTTTCGTGGAGAAAATGTTGTCCGAGAAGCTGTCGTCTGGTTTTCCTGCCCACTCCCGGATTCCCTTCAGTGATAATTGGCCGTGGCTCTGGTCACTACTTTCACTTGCCTTTAGTGGTTACCGGCCGGAGTCTTTTCTTCCGAGCGATGAATGACAACCGAAGCGGCCATGTTGCCGATCATGTTGACCGTAGTCCGGCACATATCAAGCAGTCTGTCCACTCCAAGAATCAGAGCTACTCCTTCCAGGGGAACGCCGATCTGCTTCAGAACCATGGCCAGCATGATCATTCCAGCCCCGGGCACTCCAGCCGTCCCGACCGAAGCCAGTAGGGCCATCAATACTATGGTAACCTGAGCCGTGAGGCTCAGCGGGATCCCGTAAATCTGAGCGATGAAGACGGCGGCCACACCCTGATAGAGGGAGGTGCCGTCCATGTTTATCGTTGCTCCCAGGGGAACCACGAAGCTGGAATATTCTTTTTTGACTTTCAATTCATCCAGGCATTCCAGGGCCACCGGAATGGTGGCGTTGGAACTTGAAGTGGAAAAGGCAATCAGCATGGCGTCTGACGTCCCTCTGAAAAACCTGCCCGGTTTCATCCCGCCCAGAAATCTTACCAGCAGGCCATCCACAACCAGGGCTTGGAAGGCCAGACCGGTTATGGTCACCAGGGCATATTTTATGAGCGTCGCCAGGATTCCCAGACCAAACTGTCCGATGATCGAAGCCAGAAGCGCCAGTACTCCATAGGGAGCAAACTTCATCACCAGATTAACCACCTGCAGCACCGCCTCATTGACCCCTTCGAAAAATTGCAGGATGGGCCTTGACCTTTCAGGTGTTATCAGGCTGAGGCAGAGGCCAAAAATAAGGGCCAGGAAAATTACCTGCAGCATTTCTCCTTCGGCCATAGCCTTGACCGGGTTGGTGGGAACGATGTTAACCAGAACGGAGACAAGAGAGGGCTTTTCCTGAACGGCAGAAATTCTGGCGCTGGCCGCCTGCTGGTAATTTTTTAACAGTTCTTCTTTTACCCGGGCATTCAGCCCGGCTCCGGGCTGAAGCAGATTGGCGGCCAGGAGGCCGATGACGATGGCTATAGCTGTGGTCAGAGTAAAATAAAGAAAAGTCTTCAGGCCCACCCGCCCCAGCTTCTTGATGTCTCCCAGGCTGGCTGTTCCCAGAGTCAGCGAGAAGAAGACCAGCGGGACAACCACCATGGTGATCAGCCGTATAAAAATGGTGCCCACAAATTCAATCGACCTGGCCTTCGGGCCGAAAATCAGTCCGATTATCACCCCGAGGAATAGCCCGATGAAGATTTTGGTATGCAGGGGAACCTTCTTCATGTCGGCCTCTTCTCCTTGATGGTCAAAAAGAACACAGGAGTGTTTATATGCCAAAACCTGTCTGTCTGTAAAGTCCGGGCCTGAAGATGCCCATGACCCGACCTTTCCGGGAACCATGATACGCTCGATAAACCGGATGGCCTGTTTCTCCTGAAAGGACGGCCAGGTTGACAAGGCCTTCGGCCTTAAACTAAAATTGGCTTCGTTGAAATGACCGAAAAAAAGATCCTGATCGTCGACTACGAACCCTCTTCCCTGGAAACCCTGTCCCGGATACTCAAGAACATCAAGGTTCAGGTTATTCAGGCTACCGATGGAGCCCAGGCTTATGACCTGTTCAAGGAGGAAAAACCGGACCTGGTCATTCTGGAAGCCATTCTGCCCAAACTTCACGGCTTTGACCTGACCAGAAAGATTGTCCAGGAATCTCAGGGGACGGTTCCTGTCATTATTCTGACCGGCCTGTATAAAGGTCCCCAGTACAAACACGAGGCGGTGGCCAATCTGGGGGCGGCTGAGTATCTGGAAAAGCCCATCAACCCGGATGTTCTGCTGGAAATAGTAAGCCGGTTGCTGAGCGCCGAGGAGGAAATCGAAGATGTTCTGCCGGACCCCGATTCGGTGTTATCGCTGATTGAGCCGAAAGGTAAGTAGGGTAGCCAGAAGAAGGCTGGAGTTAACACTATTCCGAGAATCGAGGAGGCCAGGTAATGAATGAAGGTTTGTGGACCAGATGCAACAATTGCCAGAAGATCCTGTACAAGCAGGACATAATAGATAATCTGAATGTTTGTCCCCAGTGCAATTACCATTTCCGGCTGGGGGCACTGGAGAGATTGAAGCAGATTTTTGACGACGGTCAGTTTGAGCTTCTTGACCAGGATATCTACCCGCTCGATTTTCTCGGCTTTCAGGACCAGCAGAGATATGAGGTCAGGTTGAAAGAAAGTCAGAAGAAGACCGGCCTCCCTGAAGCCATCGTCACCGCCCGGGGGACGCTGGGCGGGCTGCCGGTCATAATCCAGGCCATGGAGTTCGGATTTATGGGTGGCAGCATGGGCTCGGTAGTGGGCGAAAAAGTGGCCCGGGCAGCCGAGAGGGCTGTCGAGGAAAAAGTGCCGCTGATCATAGTGTCCTGCTCGGGCGGAGCCAGGATGCAGGAAGGGATGATGTCGCTGATGCAGATGATCAAAACGGCCGCCGCGCTGGCCCGGCTGTCCGAAGCCAGGCTGCCTTACATATCGGTCCTGGCCGACCCGACCACCGGCGGCACCACCGCCAGCTTCGCCATGCTGGGTGATATCAACATCGCTGAGCCCAATGCCCTGATTGGATTTGCCGGACCCAGAGTCATCGAACAGACCATAAAAGAAAAGCTTCCCAAAGGGTTCCAGAGGGCAGAATTCCTTCTGGCTCACGGCATGCTGGATGACGTGGTGGAAAGAAAATATCTTCGCAATTACCTAATTAAAGCCTTACGCCTTTTCCTTAACAAACCGCAATCATAAGATTCTATGACTTCCCTTGCTTCCTATCCCTATCTTGAACAGGCCCGGTTTTTTGGCATCAGGCTGGGTCTGGAGAACATCCTGGGAATGCTGGCTGATTTTAATAATCCCCACCTGAACTATCCAATCATCCACGTGGCCGGCACCAACGGCAAGGGTTCGGTCTGTGCTATGCTGGAGAGAATTTTCCGGCTGCATGGCTTCCGGACCGGTCTTTACACCTCTCCCCATCTGGTGGATGTCCGGGAAAGAATCCAGGTCAGCGGTTCTCTGATTAAAGAAAAAGAGCTGAAAGAATTGCTCCGAGAGATAGAAAGGGAAGAAAAGAAACTGAAGGCCGCAGGCCGGCTGGCCGGGGCCCTGACCTATTTTGAAATTCTGACCATTGCCGCTTTCCTTTATTTCAACCGGAGGAAGGTAAACCTGGCCGTTCTTGAAGTCGGGATGGGCGGCCGATTTGACGCCACCAACGTGGTCAGGCCGGAAGTTTCGGTCATAACCACAGTTTCCTACGACCACCAGCAATACCTGGGTTCAACTCTGGGCAGGATAGCTTTCGAAAAAGCCGGAATAATAAAGAAAAATGTGCCCTGTGTCTGCGGGGTCGGGAGCCGGAAAGCCCTTCAGGTTATAAGGAAAAGATGCCGGGAAGAAAAAGCCCCGCTGGTCCTGGCTTTCGGCAGAGGACGAGAGTTCATTGTGGAAGAGGAGGGGGGCAAAGAAGTTTTTATTTACCGGACCGGCTCCGGTGAATATAGATTCAAGCCATCTCTCCGTGGCCGGCACCAGGGCGAAAACGCAGCCCTGTCCATCGCCGTTTCTGAGTTAATGCGGGAAAATGGCTGGAAACTCAGCAAAGAAAAAATTATCAAGGGGGTGGAAAGCACTTCCTGGCCCGGGCGGCTGGAGGTGTTCAGTTCCTGTCCTCCGGTGATTCTGGATGGCTGTCACAATG